>DASPJQ010000822.1:0-1013 GCA_035628535.1 Flavobacteriales bacterium
CACTTCATACGAGAGCAGCAGCGATGCGTAGCCCACTTTATTTAATGCACCAGAACCAACTTCGTAACCATAATCAAACGTGCGGAAAGGCGGCGAATTAGGCAGGAATATATTGCCGCCATAACTAACACCACCAATGTCTTTCCCCTGCTTGTAATAAATTGCCTTTGCCTGCACTGTCAATCGCGGAATAGGCTGGTAACGAACAATGCCAATGAGCTCATTGAAATTAGCACCAACCGGGTGTGCTAACGGTTGATTGTAGTTCGTGTAATTCGCTACGGAGTCATCATGCGAATAAGTGAATGGTCTAACACGGTTCCATTCGCCTTGAAGATCTAAATTCGGAATGCCAAATGCATCAATGTATTTGGCGCCTAATTGAAACCCAAACTTGTTGCCCCACCATTTCCGCCTCAGCTCATTCAATTTAAATTCGTCCAACAACAACTGCCCATACAACTGTACTTTTTTCAGCAGGTTTGCTTTTGCGTCCAAACCCAATACTGCATTGTCCGGGCTACCATTTTGTTGTTCGGCAGAACGGTAGAAAATGACCGGGTTCAGGTAACCAAATTCAAACCGGTCACGCTGGCCAAACACCACACCTTCAAATAGCCCAATGTTCAGCCATTTGGTCACATTCACATCCAGGTGGTGCATGGCTGCATATTTTTTACCCAGCAACTGATCGGCGCCACGCTGGTAAGCACCTACCAGTTCCATAAACAGGTTTTGGTAGTTGAACTTCCAGATGCGTGTATTCAATTTCAGAAATAAGACGTTAGTAGAAAAATCGCTCAGGTAAAGGCTTCGAAAGCCATTGCCAATAAAGTTGCGATCGTAGCCAAACGTCACGTCAATGTATTTGGCTGCTTTGAAATTGATGGAGCCACGGGCATCAATGTAATCGTAACCGGTGCCTTTAAATTCCTTGTAATAACCCTGGCCAGGAACAGCCTGACGTTCACTCACCCACTGCCGCACATAAAGCGGGTCCCGCTCTTGGTTGT
>DASPJQ010000823.1:0-3089 GCA_035628535.1 Flavobacteriales bacterium
AACATGGGTCCAAAAATTAATTCAAAAGGCTTTGATGCGTATTTTATTATTCATGCCAACGATGCATGGTGGGCAAGCGACCGTGACGGTGCGGCCAGCGACATTTACCACGCACGCGCAATAGAACCACAAATAGCAGAAGATACGGTGAAGCATGACACCCTAATACCTCCGCCCCCACCGGTTGTTGAGGCTCCCAAAGAAATTCCGAAACTTCCGGCATATATTGAAGTAAAATTGTTTTTTGCACGGAACTCATCCATGTTGGAGCCCGAAGCAAAACGTGTTGCCGACAGCGTTATTACCATAATGAAAAAACGCCCTGAAGTTGTGGCCGAAATTCATTCACATGCCGACAAGCGCGCCAGTGATGAATACAATACCTGGCTTACGCAACGCAGGGCCAACCGCGTGCTTGACTACATGGTATTGATGGGTATTGAAAAGAAACGCCTTACTCCAAACTGGTATGGAAAAACCAAGCTGGCCGTTGAATGTGATCCATGTACCGAAGAACAACACCGCGAATCCAGAAGGACGGTCATTAAACTGAGCCGGATTGAATAGATTTTAAAACACGTATAGTACAGGTTTGCGCAGGTATTTTATTTAAGGCGATCAACATTGATCGCCTTTTTTATGCAATTATTTCCAACGCGGCTAAAAATTATCAATTGGTTGCTCTGAAGAAGCACGGACCTTTTAATGGTTTTGAAACTTTTAGCTTGAATTAACATATGCAAATCTGTGAAAATCCGTGTTATCTGTGGCGGGTATGCATTGTTTATTTTTTTGATTTTTAACGTCCAACCAATCTATTTATAGGTTTACTTTGGTATACATTGTTACCATGGCATTTAATACGCCCAAAGAAAAAATTCTCTATATCTTTTTCGGATTTTTTGTTGCCAATGCTGTTATTGCCGAATTGATAAGCGTAAAGCTTTTTGATTTTGGTGAGGTTGTTGGGCTGCCCAAAGACACCTATATTATGGCCCTTGGATTATTGCCCTGGCCCATCGTGTTCCTGGCAACCGATGCACTCAATGAATTTTACGGAAAAAAAATTGTAAGGCAATTGTCAATTGTTACATCGTGTTTGTTGCTGTATGTATTTATGATCATTTGGATAGTTGATCACATGCAGGCCTGGAACCATGCTGATATTTTACAAGCCGAGCTGTTAAAACAAAACCCCAATGCTACGCAGGAGGAATTGAACAACGTATTGGCCATGCCGGGTATAACCAATACACAATTTCATACAGCTTATGCGCAAAGCGGGCCGCTTATTTTTGGAAGCGTTATTGCTTTTTTGGTCGGACAGTTTGTTGACATAACCCTTTTCAGCTTATTTAAACGCGCTTCAAAAGGCAGGTATATATGGTTGCGCGCTACAGGTTCTACTGTTATTTCGCAATTTATAGATACTGTATTGGTAATAGGAATTGGTTTTTATTTACCAGGCTACGTTACCGGTGAACAATACTGGAACATGATTCTTACCGGTTATTTCATTAAACTTTTATTTGCAGTTTCACTCACTCCACTCGTATACGCTGTGCATTTTGTCATGAAAAAATTCTTTAAACTTGAATCGGTCAACTATGCGCAAGCTTAAAACGTTTATACGAAAAAACATTAAGCAGCTCAGTTGGATCATCCTTTTTATTTATTTCGGTTTGTTTGCGGCAAGCGTTGGTTACATTGCACGCAACATCAATTTTAACTATGAACTCAAAAGTTTTTTTCCTGAAGGAAACGAAAACCTGGCTTTTTACCTGGAACATGTAAAACGGTTTGAGTCCGACCACGATGTTATCCTGGTTTCGCTGACCAATAAAAGGGGTATATTCAAAAAAGATTTTTTACAAAAAGTAAAAACGGTAAATGACTCGGTCATGAATATGTATGAGGTCACCAACATTGTTGGGCCTTTGCAAATGGCGCGCATTCGTATAGCGGAACCCCTTCCCGTACGGTTGCCTTTTTTTCACATTGATGACGAAGAAAAATATGAAAAAGATTCGCTACGGCTCATTACCACCAATCATTTTGTAAAAAACTTTATTTCATTTGGTTCGAATTCCGTTTGTTTTATTTTAAAAATCAGGCCCGAATTAAAAATTGATTCGTCAAAAGCGTTTTGCCAGCGGCTAATGAAATACCTGGACACATTCAATTTTACCAGGGCGCGTGTGAGCGGCCGGGTGCGTGCGCAAACGCATATCATCACTAAAATGCAACGCGAGTTTATTTTACTGGCCACGATTACGGCTGTTGCGCTGCTGTTTTTCCTTTACATAACCTTCCGCAATTTTTGGGGCATTGTATTGCCGTTCATGGTGGTAACCATTGGCATGTCATTTACACTTGTGGCCATATTGGCCATTAGCGGGAGCTTAAACCTTATTTCGGTTATACTGCCTACCGTTTTGTTTGTGGTGGGTGTATCGGACTCGGTTCATGTACTCAATTCGTATTATACTGAACTGAACCATGGTCATGATAAAATTACGGCCATTCTTTTAACGGTCAGGGAAATTGGCCGTGCCACGTTTTTAACGGCCATAACCTCGGCCATAGGTTTTTTTACCCTGATAACGGTAAATGTAAAGCCCATTGCTGATTTTGGTGTGTATTCGGCTGTGGGTATAATGGTTATTTATTTTGTTTCGTTTACGTTTTTAATTGCGGCACTGGCATTGTTAAAACCGTTTTATTTACCCCCACAAAAGGAAATCATTAAACACGAGCCGTTCAGGAAGCTGTTTTATTTTGTGCTGAAACGAAAAAACATAATTGCATTGACCTTTATTACCATGCTGGTGCCGTTGGTCATGGGTACGTTCAAAATTAATGTAAATAACTTTTTTACCGAGGATTTGCGCAAGTCGGACCCGTATAAGCAGGACTTCATGTTTTTTGATAAACATTTTGGCGGAGTGCGTCCATATGAAATCAGCATAAATGTCCGCAATGGAATTCCCAATGTGTTTGATAAACGGTTGGTACGCGAACTGGATAAGTTTGAAACTTATTTAAAAGACTCGTTGCATGTTGGGGGGCTTTTTAGCAGCAACACACTT
>DASPJQ010000824.1:0-1014 GCA_035628535.1 Flavobacteriales bacterium
TTTGTATTTTTCAAGTAACAGACCTGGCGGACAAGGCGGGATGGATATATGGATGATTGGAATTGACGAGCGTGGAAATCCAAATACAAAAGCAAAAAACCTGGGCACCGCCATCAATACCCCTTATGATGAAGTATCACCTTTCTTTCACAGTGTATCTTCCACACTTTACTTTTCATCAAATGGACATGCTACCACAGGCGGGCTTGATATTTTCAAAGCCGCATACGATATGGATGCCGAAGCTTTTGGCGAGGCGGTAAATATGGGTATGCCCATCAATTCAAGCAAAGACGATGCTTACCTGATTTGGGACCGTTTCATGAAAAAGGGATATTTCTCAAGTGACCGTGAAGAATGCGAAAGCGGGCATTGTTACGATATTTATGAAATTGATAACGGTAAAATTGAAATCAAGCTTGAAGGTACCGTTTACGACCAGGAGACCGAAGAACCCATTCCGAATTCACTGGTAACATTTAAGGACGTAAAAGGCGAAGCTGAGCCTTTTTTTATCACCACCGATGAAAAAGGGTATTACAATACCGAGTTGACACAGGAACAGGAATTATTTATAAAGGCCCAAAAAGTAAAATATTTTGCCGATGCTGCCGCCATTAATACAAACGGCATTACTGAAAGTACTACTCTTGTACAGGATTTTTTCCTGAAACCACAACCTGCGGCCGGTGTTGAAATAGAAATTGAGGGAATTGAATACGATTACAACAAGGCTACCCTGCGTCCAACATCCATGACCGTGTTGGATAAATTGTATGATTTCCTTGCATTGAACGATAATCTTTCGGTGGAAATTAAAGCACACACCGATTGCAGGGGCGGTGATGCATACAACCTTGACCTTTCACAAAGGCGTGCACAAAGCTGCGTTGATTATCTCATTAAAAAAGGCATTGCTAAAGAGCGTTTGCACCCGCAAGGTTACGGTGAAACGCAACCCATTCCCGGTCATGAATGCGATGTAATTGAAAAACTGAAAAAATCAGACCCTAA
>DASPJQ010000825.1:0-1371 GCA_035628535.1 Flavobacteriales bacterium
CTTTCTTTTGTATTTGCAAATGCGGTTATGCGGTCGTATTCTTCCTTGGAAATATTGAACGTATCGGCAACAGTTGAAGCAAATTCAATTTCCTGCTCGGTAACGGTGTGATTTTCGTTGATAAATTCAATGATGCGGACAAGTACGATGATTTTTTGCTTTTGAGCAAGTTCTTCGTTGATTTGCGTACAAATCTTAAGGACTTTAACGGAGTTAACCGAAGTGCGTTTGCGCTGGCCGTCTTTTTTTGACGATTTGCCCTGGTGTGCATCAAGAAATTCATCAAATTTATTCAGGTATTCTTCAACCAACTCGGCTGGTAATTGCTGCTTCAGGAAAAGTTCAACAATTTTACGTCCGCCACCCTGGTGATCGGTTTCACCCGCCTCTTCATCATCCACACGGGCAATGATGGCAAATAATTGCATTAATGCTTTTAGAATTCTCTCACTCATTTTATGCGTATCAAAAAACAGAAAAAGACATTAATGTGCTAATGTCTTTTTCAGGGATTAGGTTAAATTTTTTTATCGGCTGGTAAAAGATGCATTTATCTTTTTTGTTTAAAACCGATTAACATTACCGCACAGCCTGACGATTTTTTATTGGCATCAAGGCTCATGCTGATAACAACATCCAGGCTTGAATCCACTTTAAAGTCCCAATAAGGTGCGTTTTTGTGGTCAACGTTACTGAATATTAAATTATTTTGGGTATCGCGTACTTCAAAAATCACGTAGTTCTCACGTGTTCCTGCCGATGCTGCTATACGGTAGGTATTTCCACCAAAAAAAGTTGTTTGGAATTCAGCAGTTTGATCTTCATCAAGAAAAGCGCGGTACGTTTGGCCGTCAGAAACATACAACGTTCCCTTTTCAGCTTTGCCCGGAGTTTTAAGCATTTTTTTACAAACACCTGCAAGGCTATCACACGTTTGCGCTTTTACATTACTGTGAGAAAAAGCTAATACAGCAACTAAACAAATAATAATATATTTTATACCTGGTTTCATAGACTGGCTTCTACAATTTGTTGACGAATATTTTTAATTTTTTCTGAAATGGCTTTGAGGTTTTCATCGGTAAGCGTAACGGTTGTTTTGCTTTTGATTACCGTCAGGTTCTTATCGGCAACAACTTCAGGTTCATTAAACACGTAGTTAAACTGAACATTTTCGAATTCGCTGTACAAATCTTTCAATTCATTGGCCAGGTTGCTGTATGATTCATCGTTCCCGTATTCTTCCAGCAATTGAATGAGGTTGTCAAGGGTGGCCTTCTGCTGGCCAATACGGTCAATAATTTCAGAATTGGGTTTTTCAAGGGCTACGTTGGTTGAAAAATAAAGGGCTTCAATCCAACCGCCTGCAAG
>DASPJQ010000826.1:0-8048 GCA_035628535.1 Flavobacteriales bacterium
TCAACCAAACCCTTCATGAAAAATGCGGCCAGTACCGCATTGACCTGATTGAAACCGATATTGACGAAGGGTATAATCACGTATTGTTGCAATATTTGGTGAAGAGAAGCCGGTTATACTAGTAAGCCAACAGGCTGAAGGATTTTTTACGGACTTTTAAGGAATTCTTATCCCCACAATCAACACATCATCGACCTGTTCCAATGATCCGCGCCAGTTTTCAAAAACCTCATTGAGTTTTAGCTTTTGATTTTCCATTGATGATTCTGAAATTTCAACGAGCAGTTCCTGGAGCTTGCTGTACTTGAATTTTTTCCCTTTGGGTCCGCCAAACTGGTCGGCATACCCATCGGTAAATAAATAAACCATGTCATTTTCCTGCAAAACAAATTCCTTGTTCCGGAAAGGTTTCTTTTCAATTTCATCGCTGGCCGAAATAGCTTGCTTATCGGGTTCCAGTTCAATAAGCGATTTATTGCGTACAATCCACAGCGGGTTATTGGCCCCGGCATACAATAAATATTTTGATGTAAACTCAATGGCCACCAGCGTAAGGTCCATGCCGTCTTTAATGCTTTGCTGTTTATCCTGCGATTTTAAGTTGTTGGGTAGTTCTTTGTTGAGGTAATTCAGGGCATCGGCAGGGGAGGTAACCTCGCCACTCTTTACCGATTGGTTTAACAATGTTTGCCCCAGCATGCTCATAAAAGCCCCGGGCACACCATGGCCCGTACAATCAACCGCGGCAATAACGCCAACATTTAGATCGGTTTCAGGCGGATTTATTTTTTTGCACCAATAGAAATCACCACTCACAATGTCTTTGGGTTTGTACAGCACAAAATGTTCGTGTACGGTATTGCTTAATTCTTCATCTGAAGGGAGTATCCCAAGCTGGATCCTGCGTGCATAGTTTATACTGTCAGTAATTTCCTTGTTTTTTTCAGATATAAGCTCGTAGGCGTTTTTCAATTCAACATTCCGAAGGCGCTCGATTTCTTCCTCTTTTTCTTTTACTACTGCATTGTGCAGGCTCTTGATGCGGTTTTCAACTTCGGATTTATTAAGCTCGGCATTGACAGCTAGTTGTTTTTCAAGATAAAAAACAGCTTTTTCAAAGTTTTTAATGATTTTGTAATTGGCAGAAAGGTCCTGGTAAATACGCGAAAGTTTCGGGAGTTGTTTAATTTCGATGGCAGCCTGCATGCCTTTTTCAAGGCTGTCAATTGCTCCTGTTGTGTTTCCCATTTGACTTTGTACATCGGCAATGTCCATATAACTGCTGATGATAAACTGCTTCAGTTTTTTTTCAAGCCGTATGGCAAGTCCCTGCTCAAGGTATTTAAGTGCCGTATTAAAATCATTTTTACGCTTATAAATAACGCCAATATCGGAAAGAGCCCTGCTTATGCCAATGTCATTGCCTTCAACGCGGAGCCGTTCAAGGGCAATAAAACTATACTCCAGTGCTTTTTCGTAATTCCCGGTCTCACTGTACAGGCTGGCAAGGCCGGTAAAAATACGGCCGCTCCAGTTGCTTTTTTCTCTGTTCTCCCACTCAACTCCTTTAAGGTAGTAGTTTTCAGCTTCAGTATATTTTTTCAGGTCCTTGTAAACTGTACCGGCAACATAGTAAATCATGACGCCATCAGTTGAGTGGTCTTTATTGTTTTCGTAATAATCAAGGCATTTCAGGATATTGTAAACCGCACTTTCTTTGTTGCTGATGGTGTTTTGAATTATGGCCATGGTGCCATGGGTATTGGCTATCCATTTTTTATCATCAAGCCGGGTAAAAATCGACAGGGATTCATCCAGGTACTGCATGGCAAGCGGAACATTGTTTTGCATGATGAATGCGCCCATGCTGGCATTAAGCACCGAACGTGCAATGCCATACGTATAATTTATGCTTAGCGCTTTTTCGTGCACCTGTCTTCCCAGCTCTACCAGGTTTTCAACCCCGACCGAAGTTCCTCGTGAACGCCATAAAAAATCGTTGGTCTCGTCAATGAAACGAATGGTTTCTTCAATTGATTTTTCAGTTGACGTTTCCACGGTGCATTAATCCTGGTTTAATTTTTTTACCATGGTTAAGATCGTAGCAATGCCAACCGTATCGCCCAGGCTCACATCAACACCATATTTTTGCCTTATTTCTTCCGAACTGGCGTCATAAATATCAACCACCCATTTGACAATGCCAACTTTTACTTCCGATCCGTCAGCCGCAGTCAATGGTTTGTCGTTTTCCAGTTTTTCTTTGCAGGTAAAACGTACGCCTATGGTCATACCGGGATAAATGGGCTTGGTAAACCGGCATTCATCAATACCGTAATTTAGCAATACAGGACCTTTTGGCGGGTCAACAAACAAACCGGCCGCACGCGACAACACAAAATACCCATGTGCAACAGTGCGTTGAAATATGGTCCCTTTTAACGCTTCAGGTTGAAGGTGGGCATAAAACTTATCACCGCTTAATTCGGCAAAATTTACAATGTCATCTTCTGTTACGGTATGCGTTCCTGTTTTCAGCGTTTCGCCAATTTGCAGTTCTTCAAAATGTTTCCTGAACGGATGTGTGCCGGTTTCTATATAATCAGCACCTATTTGATAGGTATTGGTGATTTTTGTAATCATATCGGGGTGTCCCTGTATGGAAATGCGCTGCAGGTAATGGAAAACACCGCGTTTACCGCCCATTTCTTCACCACCGCCTGCACGCCCCGGGCCTCCATGGGTCAACATTGGCATAGGTGAGCCGTGACCTGTACTTTCTTTAGCACAACGCTCATTCAATAGTTGCACGCGACCATGGTATGGACCCGCATTGAGCACATAATAACGGGCGGCTTTCGGATCATTGGTTACAAACGTGCTTACCAGCGAACCTTTTCCCATTTGGGCCAACGTAACAGCTTCGTCCAGGTTTTTATAGGGGATAATGGTTGAAACCGGGCCAAATGCTTCCACGTTATGGCAGTCGGTGTATTTAAACGGATTTTTATTTAAAAACACAATGGGAGGCAGAAAGGCTCCTTTTTCTTTATCGGCCCCTGTTATAGAAAAGTCGTTATAATTTCCGATGACAATTTCCTGGGTTTTTTCCAGGAGTTTTATTTTTTCCAATACATCGGCCACTTGTCCTTTTCCGGCCAATGATCCCATTCGAACACCGTCAATTTTTGGGTCGCCCACCACAACACCAGCCAGGCGTTTGCCAAGGCCAATCTGAACGTCTTCTACCAGTTTTTCAGGTACAATAATGCGCCTTACGGCCGTACATTTTTGCCCTGCTTTTATGGTTATTTCCTTCGTAACCTCTTTTATGAAAATATCAAATTCAGCTTTATCGGGGGTACAATCTTCGCCAAGCACCATGGCATTTAAACTATCGGCTTCCAGGTTAAACGGAACGCTTTCACTCATGAGGCGTGGATGTTGTTTTAACTGCATGCCGGTGTGGGCCGATCCAGTGAATGTGACCACATCATGCGACTCAACAAAATCAAGAATGCCGTTGGCCGATCCGCAAATCAATTGAAGCGATCCCTCAGGTAATATTTTTGATTCAATAATATCGGTAAAAACAAGTTCGGTGAGGAATGAGGTAAGGGTAGCCGGTTTAACAATGGCCGGAACACCGGCAAATAAATTCACGGCAATTTTTTCAAGCATGCCCCAAACAGGAAAGTTGAAGGCATTTATATGAATGGCAATGCCGGGTTTGGGTACGCACACATGGTGACCTATAAACGTGCCTCCCCTTGAAAGCCGCGCTACATCGCCCTCCAGGCAAAATGTATCGTTAGGGAATTGCCTGCGCAAACTGGCATAGGCAAATAAGTTGCCGATCCCGCCTTCAATGTCAATCCAACTGTCAACTTTTGTTGCTCCTGTGGCAGCGCTTAAAGCGTAATACTTGTCTTTACGTTCCTGTAAATAAAGTGCAAGGTTTTTCAGCATGCGGCCGCGTTCCTGGAATGTAAATTTTCGCAGGGCGGGGCCGCCCACGGTACGTCCATAGGCAAGCATGGCTTTGAAATCAAGCCCCTTGCTTGAAGCGGTGGCTATTTCTTCGCCTGTAATGGCATTGTACAGTTTTTGTCCTGAATTGTCTGAAGGAATAAATTTTCCTGCAGCGTAGTTACGTAAGTTCATTGGGAAAAATATTGAAAGGTATTTAATTAGCTAATTAGCTAATAAGCTAATTAGTTTCCGTTTTCCGTATGCCCGTCCAACTCGTTGAACATGTCGTCAAATTCATCTTTCTCGTCTTTGTCATCTTCGTCAAAATTCAATTCTTCCTCTCCCGGAATTCCACCCAGGGCGCCACCAAAAACCACATCATCGGCAATTTCCTTGGAGTTTTCGTCCAGCGAATCGCCAAACTTCAGTACCACGCGCGGATACGTTATGCCTTTTTGCTCTGGTTTTTCTTCAACAAGCTCAACATAAAAACACCACATGCGCATAAAATCATAAACGAGCAAAAACTTTTGGTTTTCTTCTTCAACAAGGTCATTCAGCACAGCTTTTGCCATAGTGTTTTTTGCATCGCCCGATTCGCTTACGTCAAGCAAGGTAAATTCTTTTCCTTTTTCCCAGTTTTCGTTACTCAGGTAAAATGAGGCCATAACTCCGCCACTGAATTCAAAAGCGGTAACTATACAGTCATATAAATCCTGAAGGGTTTGGGAACTTGAAATCTCAATGTCCCTGAAAACATCTTCGGTGGCATCAATAAGCACCCTGAATTTAAAAACGCTCATGTTATTTTTTTTTAAGGCCAATTTGGTCTCCTAATTTAAGCATTAGTTCATATGCTTCGGCATAATCATTTTTAATTTTTCCATCAAGAATGCTTTCCCGTACCTGGTTTTTGATGATACCCACCTCACGGCTTTGACCAATGCCAAAAGTATCCATAATTATTTGACCTGTAATGGGTGGCTGCCAGTTTTTCAATTGGTCGCGTTCCTCAACCTCTTTAATGAATGCGCGTACGGCTTTGAACTTTTGTAAATAGCGTTCTTCTTTGGCCTTATTTTTGGTAGTAATGTCGGCCTCGCAAAGCACCATTAAATCTTCCAGGTCGTCACCGGCTTCCACAATCAACCGCCTGACAGCCGAATCGGTTACATTCCCATTGGTAAGGGCTATAGGCCGCAAATGCAAACGCACCAGGTTTTGCACATATTTCATTTTTGCATCAAGCGGTAATTTCAATCGTTTAAAAATAGCCGGTACCATTTTTGCCCCAAGGTCCTCGTGCCCGTGAAAGGTCCAGCCTTCTCCTTCATTGAAACGTTTGGTGGGTGGTTTGGCAATATCATGCAACAGGGCTGCCCACCGCAACCAAAGGTTGTTTGTATTGTGGCAAATGTTGTCAAGCACCTGTATGGTATGGTAAAAATTGTCCTTGTGCGCATGGCCGTTGCGTGTTTCAACACCGTGTAATTTGACCAGTTCCGGAAAAAAAATTTCAAGCAAACCTGTTTTAAAAAGCATGTCAATACCGGTTGATGGTTTTTTACAAAGCATAATTTTGTTGAACTCATCCATGATACGTTCCATGGAAATGATTTTCAACCGGTCTTTATTGCGTGCTATGGCGTCAAGTGATTTTTGTTCAATGGTAAAATGCAGTTGCGTTGCAAAACGTATGGCCCGCATCATGCGCAGGGGGTCATCGCTATAGGTAATGTTGGGGTCAAGCGGTGTGCGAATAATGCCCTTTTTAATGTCCTCAATACCGTTAAAGGGGTCAACCAACTCACCGTATTTGTTTTTATTCAGGCTAATGGCCATGGCATTGATGGTAAAATCGCGCCTGTTCTGGTCATCGGCCAATGTTCCTTCTTCAACAATGGGCTTGCGCGAATCGCGCGAATACGATTCCTTGCGTGCACCCACAAATTCAAGGTCAAGGTCATCAAATTTTATTTGTGCAGTACCGAAATTTTTAAAATAGCTGGCATGGGTATTTAGGGTTGCCGCCAGTTTTTCGGCAAACGCAATGCCGCTACCCAATACCACAAAGTCAATGTCCTTATTGGGCCTGTCAAGAATAATATCGCGCACATAACCACCAACCAGGTAAAGGGCAATGCCATGATCATCGGCCACCTTGCCTATTCTTTTAAGAATGGCCAATTCCAGGAACTGCGCATAATTGTTATTTTCTGATAAACGTAAATTCACCGTTGGGTTTGATTTTTATAATGGTTGAAGGTATGCCCGTGCTTTTTTTGGCCCAAAAGGGGTCCACGCAGTGATCAACGCTATTGATAATTGCAGGATCAATTGTGTCAAAATTTTTAGGTGTTGGTTTGCCCGAAACATTGGCCGAAGTTGATACAATGGCCTTCCCGAATTTACGGATAAGGTTTATGCAAAATTCGTGCTTTGGTATGCGTACACCCAACGACCCATCAGCGTGAAGCGCCAGTTGAGAAATGCCATACGCCCCGTCCAGAATGTAAGTAATGGGTTTGGCGCTGTTTTCCTCAAGGTCAAAAACCACGTCAGGAATATGTTTGAAATAACGTCCCAGCATATTCATGTCGCTAACCAGCACAATTACACTTTTTTCGGCAGGCCTGTCTTTCAGGTTAAAAATTTTTTCCAGAGCAGCATCGTTGGATGCATCACAGCCAAGCCCCCAAACGGTGTCGGTCGGGTAAAGAAGAATCCTGCCTTGCTTTAATGTATCTACACTGGTTTGGGGTTCGGGTGCCATGCCCGCAAAATTAAGTATTCAGATTTAATACCAATTGGGTTATATTTTTAGGTCAATTTAAGTGGTATTGTACTGACCAACATACGCTAATATTCGTCACAATGAATTAATTATATTGTTGTATCAGCATAAAATGCGTTTTGTAATGCTTTAACAATTATTTTTGTATCCAATGGCGCGTATTGAAGAAGAAATTAAACAAAAGAAATTCGAGAACGAATTTCACAAACTTACTATCAATGTAATGTTTACGGCTTCATGGTTTCAGGCCAGGCATTTGCAGATTTTTAAACCGCACGGCATATCCGGGCAGCAATACAATATTTTGCGGATCCTTAAAGGCCAGTTACCCAATCCGGCTCCGCTCAAACTTTTGACCGAGCGCATGATTGATAAAATGAGCAATACTTCGCGCCTGGTTGAAAAACTGGTAAAAAAAGGGCTTGTTGAACGCACTATTTGTGAAGGAAATCGCAGGCAGGTTGACATCATTATTACCCAAAAAGGACTCGATTTGCTGAAAGAAGTGACTAAAAAGCTTGATATGGAACAATCGCGCCTTACTTCACTCACTGAAAAAGAGGCCAAACAGCTCAATAACCTGCTTGACCAGCTGAGAAACTAGGATTTTTTCGTAACTTTATTGTGTATACAATCATTGTATATACAATTATTAATTCATTGAAACCATGAATTACCGCATTTTAAAGCCTCTCAAAGAGGTACAGGTGATTTTGGCTGGCTAAAGCCCGCTTATTATTTTAGCTTTTCAAGCTACTACAATCCTTCACGCATGGGCTTTGGTGCCATACGGGTTATGAATGACGACTGGATACAGGCTGGTGCCGGTTTTCCGACCCATGGGCACGACAACATGGAAATTATTACCATACCGCTTAAAGGAGCAGTTGCCCACCGCGACAGTACAGGAGGCGAAGGTGTAATTACTACGGGTGAAGTACAGGTCATGACAGCCGGTACAGGCATTCAGCATTCAGAATTCAATGCCTCGCAAACCGAACATTTGCAATTGTTCCAGATATGGATTTTGCCCGATAAGCAGGGACATAAGCCAGGGTACTGGCAGCACAAATATACCGTTGGCGAAAATAAATTTGAAACCATTGTTGACGGGTTTGATAAAAATTCAGGAAAATACATTAACCAACGTGCAGCTATTTCGCGCGGCAATTTTGAGAATACAGAAATTCACTATCAGTCAAACGGAAAAAACACCGGTTTGTTTTTGGTGGTGATCAATGGTCATATTGAAGTGGACGGCCAAAAACTTGGTGAGCGCGAT
>DASPJQ010000827.1:0-5994 GCA_035628535.1 Flavobacteriales bacterium
ATTATGAAGACATAGGAGCCATAGCCTCAGATGATCATTTCTTAGTCAATAGAAGTTTAGCTACGTATTTGGGAACATATGGAAAAGATTTGTTCAATGGCAACATCAGCCACATGATTACAACCATTCCGACTACGGCAAATCCGGATGCCGACCATCCGGACCCGCAATTGGGAGCGTATACGTACGATCAGTTGAACCGCATCAAGCGGGCCAGGTTTTATCATTCATCCAACTTCAGCATAGCCACTGCCAGTGACAATGATTTGACCAACGGAAGCGCATACGATGGAAGGTATCAGGAGCGTTATTGGTATGACCAAAACGGCAACATAACCCAATTGAAGCGCAACAGCAGCAGCGGAACCTTGATGGATGACTTTGAATACAACTATTACAACAATACCACCACCAGCAGGTATTACGGCAACAGAAATCCTGAGGTGTACTGCGCCATTCACCGGATCCCGATATGGGTGCCGTAGTGTTGTAATGTGTTTTAACGGTGCTGGCAAAGCCCCGTGCAGCAATGGGTTTTTTTTATTGAAGAAGTTTGGCACCTTGTTTAAACACCCATTAAATTCCGTTAACGTATTTTAAGTGAACCATTCCCAACTGCTGTGAACAGCTGCGGCCCAACTTTTAACCTCAAAATGCTGACGACTTCAAATTTTTCACTGGCCGTATTTCTACGCAATTTTACCGTATTTCTACGGTATTTGCGCAACGGTATACGATTTACTAAACTTTTTAGTTTACATTAGGTATCCGCTTAATCATTTTAGTAAAATTATGTTCATGCACGGGTAATACGGCTTAGCCCATGCGGGAATACTTTGGTTGAATTAACGCACCTTCTGCCATTTTTTGGATGAACGCTGAAAACAAACGCATACGCATTGGCATTGTGGAAAGCCAGGCCGTTATACGCGAATGCCTGGTGAATTACTTACAAAGCATACAGGCGTTTGAAATTGTTTTCCAGGCCGGGAACGGTGAAGAAGCCATTACCTGCACACGCAAACATAAACCGCACGTTGTATTGACCGAGGTGGCAATACCGCGCGTGCGTGGCGATACGGTAACCGCGCATATACGTAAAAAATACGCCAACGTAAAGGTGTTGGCATTGACCAGCATTGATAAACCCGAAACCATAGCCGTTATGCTGCTCAACGGTTGCAACGGCTATTTGCTTAAGTCGGCCCCTATGGCCGAAGTGGTAAAAGCCATTGCATGTGTAATTGACTGCGAGTTTTATTACAACAAACATGTTACGCGCCAGCTGCGCGAAAACCTCCTGCGCAGGAAAGTTGCCCGAACGCACAACATGCACCTTACCAAAAGCGAAAAACGGGTCATGCATTTTGTGTGCAGGCAAATGACCTCGCGTGAAATTGCCATGCAGCTCAACATAAGCCACCGCACGGTTGAAAAACACTGTGAAAACATACTGCTGAAAACAGGTGAAAAAAATGCCGTAGGTATAGCCCTGTATGCCATAAAAAACGGTATTTTCATAAACTAAAATAATTTCATGAACCCTTTATTGATTGTGCCTGTGGTAGTACTGTTGCTTGCCTCCTGCACCGAAGTCAAAAAATCAGAAGACGTAAAATCTGACGAAATAAGCCAGCGGTACCGCTGTACGTACAGGCCTGACGGTTCGGGTACCTTAACAGCCGATTTTTTACTGAACGCTACATGGGACCGCCTGGCAGAAGAAAAACACAGCGACAGCTACGTTGATTTTGGTGAAAAAAGTCCGGTTACCTGCAACGGCATGGACATGAAACGCGAAGAAGGCTCGCTCTCGGGTGTATATTATACCTGCAGTTTTCCGGCAGGAACCAGGGAAATTACCATTGTATGGACCGATAAGGACGGAAAAAAATACACGCACAAGGCGCCCCTTTATCCGTTTGAGCTCATTTCCGATGAAGATAAAAAAGACTGGATGGGTGATAACTGGAAAGTAAAATGGAAGGGCGAACCGTCCAATTCCAACAGCCGCGTGAAAGTGACCCTGAAAGGCCGCGATAACACAGTTACCAATGATAAAAAAGACAAGTACATATACGAATCGGAGTTTGCCGAAAAGGACGGTGATAATTTTGTGTTGTTTACCGCGCAACGTTTGCGCAACATGAAAGGCAGCCTTGAAGTAACCGCCAAACGCACAACGTGTATAAGGCTTACCGAAGTCACCAAAGGTGAGGGCAGTTTAAAAGTGGAAGGCGATGGCGGTGAATACAACACATCCTCCGGTGGGATTTTATTTTAACGCATGGGTCCGCGGAAAACATGTTCCTGTTGAATGTTGTTCATACAGCCGGTGTTTGGTTCAAAAGGTTTATAAAGGACGCATAACCTGGGTTTAAGTCTTTTGCCGTTCGGTTTATTTTTGGTATCTTTCGTCCGCCTAACCAAATACTACAATGCGGTACTTTTACCTTTTTATTTTCGGTTCACTTTCCCTCACATCAAAAACCCAACTGGTTGGTGCCGATGTTTACCTCAAAGGCAATTACGTTGAAACGGCCATTAGCGGCACCTGGGGGTATGAAGGCGTGAACATGACAACATCACCCGCACCGCCCGGTTTTCACCCGCGTCCCGGTGGCATTTTCGGGATTGTTTCAAACATACAAATGGACGGTTGGGTGAATTTTGATGGCGATTTTTTCACCCCCGGTACACCTGAAAACGGGTGGGGCTTTGAACTCATAAACGGAACTACTGATATTAAAGAATCAAACAATTATGCCGGTCCCACTACCATAACGGGCGGCATTACCGCTTATACCGCAACAACCACTTACGTTGAAACAACCTGGCAAGGTTCACACACCGGTGCGTGGGACCTTGATTTTGAAATTACGTATTTGCTTAACGCAGGCGATTTGTACTATACCACCATTGTAACCATTACCAACAATGAAGGCATAACCATTCCAACACTGTATTACTACCGAAACATTGATCCTGACAACAACCAATCGCTCACAGGATCATACGCCACCACCAACACCATTGTAAGCCAACCTGCCGGTGCATCAACCGTTGCGCGTGTGTCGGCCACGCAATCGTCACCGTGGTCATCCTACATTGCATTTTACGCAAACGGTACCGATTTCAGGGTGTCAAAAGGTGGATTTACAAACCGCGATGCAAGCGATATATGGAATGCAACGGGCGGCTTGATTGGAACAACGGGCGCTGTGTCAACAGCCGATGAAGCCATTTCACTGGCGTACAAAATAACCAATCTTGCCCCGGGAGCAAGCCATACATTCCAATACCAGGTTGTTTTTGCCAGCGGGGTTACGCCAGCGCCTGCCAATGCGTTTGATATTGATTACAGCAATGCCGGTACGGTTATATCGGGTACTGTTTACGATACGGTTTATAACTGCGGTTCGGTTGATATGTTTGTGACCGGTGCTGCCGTAGGTTCCTATAGCTGGACCTGGAGCCCGGCAACCGGTCTCAGCAGTTCAACAGGGGCAACAACAACCTGCACGGCTACCGATACAATAAGCTATACGCTTACCGGTTCAAACGCTACCGACACGGTGGTGCTGTATACTACGGTGATACCGGGCGTAACGCCTGACATTTCCATAACCGATCCAGGGCCGCAGTGCTCAACGTATGACCTCAGTACGTTAGTATATTCCGATTTGTCGGCTTCTTCAACTGCTTTTGACCTTTTTCTGGCGGAGTTTCCGGCAAATGCCTGGGACCTTTCATCGGCTGTTGCACCGGGTATACTAACACCCACCGATACGGTTTACCTCATGATGACCGATACGCTAACTGGTTGCTATGATGTGGAACAGGTAACCATTGCCTGGGACAATGTGATTTTTGACCTTGCCTTTACCACTACCGCTTGTACATCGGCCACGGCTACAGCTGCGTTAACGGTTATTGCCGGCAGCATTGACAGCCTGGCCTGGAGCACTGGTGATACTGTTTTAACGGTTGACAGTTTACCGGCCGGACCATTTGATGTAACGGTTTACGGAACCGGTGGTTGTGCCAGCACCGCTTCGGGAACCATTGTAACAAATGCGTTTACGCTTACCACCGCATCAATCGAAGAGGGGTGCAATAACGGTAATGGCACTGCTGCGGTTGTATGGGTGAGTGACAGCAGCGATGTATACACGTACCTGTGGAACAACGGGGCCGCAACAGCGTCTTTGACAGGGCTGGATGCCGGTTATTACTGGGTAACGGCCACCAACCAGGACGGGTGTACGTTTACCGACACGGTTTTGGTTGACAGCATACTTACCAGTTTTAGCCTGGCCGTTGCTTTGTTTGATGCTACCTGCAGCAGTTGCGCTAACGGTACCATCTATACGTTTTTGAGCGGATCGCCCGCCTTGCCGGTAACGTATGCCTGGAGTACCGGGGCCACAACGGCAAATTTGTTTGCATTGCTTCCCGGCACGTATTGGGTAACAGCTACTGATGCCAACGGTTGTACATGGGCCGATACGTTCCTGGTAAATTATCCAACCGCTGTTGATGCTGCCATTCATGAATCAGGTGTTGGAGTATATCCGAATCCGGCCAATGACTATGTAGACGTGAAAACTGCACGCCCTGTGCAAGAGCTCATCATGACAAATGCCGATGGAAGAAAAATAGCCGTTTATACACCGGTTACCAATACATACCGTTTAGACATTTCGGGCCTTGCCAAAGGCATTTACCTGCTACAGGCGAAGAGTGATGCAGGTGTGTCAGTTGTGCCGTTGGTTAAACATTAAATGCATAAAAAAACATAATGGTTCACATGCAAAAAAATATTTTTTTATTGTCAGTATGGCTAATCATGCAGGCAGCCGTTCAGGCGCAAATTATAGCGGGCAATGCTTTCATCAAAGGCAATTATGCAGAGGTTGGTGTCAGCGGCCTGGGCGGATTTGAAGGGGCCTCAACCGGTGGGGGTGTTCCTGGTGGATTTCATCCGCGCACCCTGGGGGGTGGTATATTTGGCATGGTGGCCAACCCGCAAATGAATGGATGGAGTGCTCCCAATTTTGACGGTGAATTCATTGGTGAAACGTATTATGAAAACGGGTGGGGGTTTGACTTTTATCCTGCAGGAGGCGGGTCGCCACTCAGCATCAGGAACGATCTGTATGGGATAAACGATGTTGCCGGGGCGGTAAGCAATTATCAATCCATGCCCGGTTACGTTAGTGTTGATTTTACAGGAAATTATGTAAGCACCGGTTTTGATTTAAGTTTTTTAATCAATTACCGCATTAACACCAACGATTTGTTTTTTACCACAACGGTTTCGGTGACAAACAACCATACCGATACCATTCCAGCGTTTTATTTTCACCGTACCTGCAATGCTGATAACAATGCACCCCTTACGTTGGTTACCGCAACCACCAACACCATTGAATCGCAAGCAACGGGCACCTCAATTACCGCCAGGGTCTCATCTACGCAAAGTACCCCATGGTTGTCTTACATTGGTTTGGTAGGTTACGATCCCGCGTTCAGGGCGGGCATAAGCCCCATTTTCAGTGCAACGGCTACAGCAGTATGGAGTGCTACAGGAGGGGTTTTGGGAACAACAGGTGCAACAACCACGGCCGACCAACCCATCAGTCTTGCTTTTCGCAAATTAAATTTCCTGCCGGGTGAAACAACAACGTTTACCTATTACACCGTATTTAGTCCCGATGTGGTTCCCAACATTGAAGCGTCCATATACGGTGAATATGAAGGCGCTGGTCATGTGGTGCACGACAGCCTGGCCGACCAGGTGTATGCATGCGGTGCTGTTGATATTTCGCTCGAAGGGTTTTACCGTGATAACCACAATTGGACCTGGACACCCAATACGTATTTGAGTACCGATACCGGTGTTGCGGTAACCAGCACGCCACTTGACACCGTTGTGTATACGATAACAGGAACAGGGCTTGACACCGTGGTGTATACCATTACCATGATTCC
>DASPJQ010000828.1:0-10580 GCA_035628535.1 Flavobacteriales bacterium
ATTTTATTTCCCATTTTCCGCTGGTGAGTTGTTTGATCAGTTTTCCATTGAAATCATACAGGTAAAGGTGTTTGTACCCGTCACGGTTGGACTGCCATATAAATTGGTTCGCATTGTTTTTAACCACCATTAACGGCACAAGGGGTTCAATGTATTTGACGTCATTTTCCTCAAACAATGTTTTAATGAATTTACCGGTTGCCACCTCGTATTCATTTAACTTCATATTGTTTTGGGCCCGGTTTACAATAGCCATATAAATTTTGCTTTCATCGGCACTCCAGGCAATATTGGTCAGGTACTGCTCGGGGTCACCTTCCGTTTTTACATAAGTAGTGGACCCGTTATCCACAGTATATATTCCTACGGTTACCTGGTGGCTCTTATCACCCGCCATGGGATATTTCACATTTTCATTTTTAGCCGGTTTTACGTCCCATTGCACAATGGGATAATCGGTCACCATGCTTTGGTCCATGCGGTAAAACGCCAAATACGTGCCTTTGGGTGAGAAAAACGTGCCTTTGTTGATGCCAAATTCGTTGCGATGGGCCGCTTCACCATATACCACATTGTAATTCCCATCAGTACTTACGGCTTTTTCATCAAGACCCGATTTAATGTAAAGATTATGGTTACGCGTATATGCTATGGTTTTTCCATCGGGCGAACGGTCTTGATTTTCAATCTTACCATGCGGATCACGGCCTCCATATGCAATCTGGCCCATGGTTGCCGATTTGCTTGCCATGTCATACTCCCATTGCTGGTTATCATGTATAAACTTAAATGTGGTTGAGCCGTTCCATTCTATTGCTGGAATTGCTTTAAGTCTTTCATTGACTTTTAGCGCTCCGTTAATGTCTTCCAATAAAACCGGGGGAGTCATTTTCCCTTTTGCATTCCAAAAAAGAATCTGCTCATTTCCTTCAACCACATTAATCCAGTAAACCTGACCGGGGTTCATGGTAAACCCAAGTTGTTTTAATTTCGCGGGCGCCAAACTTGTTTTCCCATACCACACTGCTTCCTGTATGGTAAGCTTTCTTTGTGCAAAAACAAATACGGTTTGCGTGAACACTACAAATAGTAAAACTGACTTCCTCATGAAAATTGATTAATACCGAATATTACAAAAAATAAGCATACCGGAATAAAAAATTCAGTCAACGGTTATAAAACCTGTACCGATTTGATCCACTTTTCGGCTTTTTCATGACCGGTGAGTGCTTTTTGCCGGAACCTGCGGTTTATTGAATTTCATGTAAAATTGGCAATCACTCATAAAAGAAAAAGAAGAAAAACAGAATTGTTTTCTCTTTCTCCACCCCATCAACCCTACCTAAAGTACTACCCGAAGCATCGTAAACATAGTTACCGTCAATACGTCCAAGGGTGCTACCCGAAGCATCATACACGTAATTTCCGTCAATGCGCCCCAAGGTACTACCCGATCCATCGTACACATAATTCCCATCAACCCGGCCTATTGTGCTGCCCGAAGAATTATACACATAGTTTCCATCAAAACGGCCAAGGGTGCTTCCTGATGCGCTATATACATAGTTGCCGTCAATGCGGCCAACAGTGCTACCCGATGAGTTGTATAAATACTGGGCTGATGCTTCCTGCACGCCTGCCATAAAAATAAACAAGAATAAAATAAAAGGTGTTTTCATGATTTAATTATTGGTTAATGAGTAAAAATACAAAAACCATTCCAAACCATACCCACCAGCCAATGCTTAAATACAGGTTAAACAGGCTTATTCCCCAGGTTGTGTTTGGCAATTACAATTTTGTTGACACGGTAAATGAAAAACACGCATAAAACCATAACTCCTACAACAACATATGAAAGCACATCGTAATTGAAAACAGGCGTAATTAATCGTTCTTTCCAGAATACAAAACCGCTGTCACTTATAGCGGACCTTGAAACAACCACCTGATTAAAATGGCCGGCATTCATATAATATGCCGATCCGTTTTTTAACAGTTCCGCCACACGGGCAATTCCCGTTCCTATTCCAAAATCAGTTGAATAAACAATCAATCCACCTGTTAATGCTGCTATTCCCCCTGCCATGCTGGTTAACGAAGCATTCATGCTCATGAACGCGCCCCTGTCGGCCATATCGGGAACTGCAGAAATCAGTGCCTGTGAAGGAACAATGCGCGACATGATTCCTGCAAACATGAGGGCATTGACCAAAATAATGACCCACAACGGTACCGGTAGCATGTTTGCATAAATAATCACCATAACAGATGCCAGTATTGTTCCCGCAATCAATGTCCTGAATTTACCCAGCGCATCGCTTATCTTCCCTACCATGGGCATAATAAACATGGAACATATCCCAGTAACAAGGAATATCAGTGGAATATCGTTTGGGCTTACGTGAAGGTTATTGATCAGGAATGGATTTCCAAAAGGCATAAGCATGTATCCGCCAATGGGCATAAGGCAACTTGCGATAAATGCCGTTCGGTAGTTACGGTTTGAAATGGTATTGGTCATGTGCACAAAGGCATTGTGGCTTTTTTGCAAAGCCAGGTGTTCACGTACCGGTTTCATTGATACAGCAATAAACAACCATGTCAATGCAATAAAAATCGCAATAATGATAAACGGGAAATACCAGCCAAACTTGTTGGCAAAAAATAAACTGAGCGGGATGCCCAACACCTGGCTTACGGCAAAAGCCATTTGGGTAAAGCCCATAACGCGGCCGCGCATACTTATAGGGAATAAATCACTGATGATGGCCATGGAAATGGACGATAGAACACCTCCAAAAATACCAGCCACAATGCGGCCTATCAACAATATTTCGTACGTTGGAGCCAGACCGCACACCAGTGTACCCAGGCAAAATCCTGTATAAAAAAATACCAGCATACGTTTGCGGTCGTAACGGTCAGCATATCCTGAAGCAATAATGCCCGATATGGCAGCACTGAACGCATAGGCCGATACAACAATGCCCAACTTTGCTGCCGATATACTGAGGTCCTTCATGAGCATGTCGCTAATCGGGTTCATGATCATGAAATCGAGTACGATTGTAAACTGAATCAACGATAATATTAAAATCACCAACTTTTGATAACCGGTAAAATTCGGTTTGACCGTTGATGCATTAAGGGGCTTATCCATAAACGTGCATTGGCGGGTTAAATATAACTGAATACTTAAGAGTGGATCACAGTTTTTACCCAAATTGGTAAACATACTTACAAAAAAAATGTTTTTCAAAAGCTAATGGCATCATTGACAAGAACAAGGAGAGATGGCACCCCAATTGATTGCTTCTACTATTTAAAAAATGAGTAAAAACCATTTAATACAAAACCATATGAAACCTTATACAATTACCATATTTGTTTTTGCATTTTTTTGCAATACCTGTATTTCACAAAACTGGACCGGCCATGTGAATGCCGATTGGAATAATCCGGCCAACTGGGACCAATGGCCGCTTGATGACGAAGATATTATCATTGATCCTGCCAATTATACCGGAGCGGCCGCCTCGCCTGTAATTTCATCGGCTTCGGTTTTCTCACCTGCACAATTGAATGTACAAAACGGGGCCATGTTATCCATCCAGGACAATATCAATACCAGCGACCGTATTGAATTTTCGGGTGCTGGAACAAAGGTTTTTCTCACAGGTGGTATCCTGCACGCAGCAGGTACCGGAAACAACGGCCGTATTATTGTTGGCGAAGATGCTGAATTCACCATTAACGATGGTACTGTGATAAGCAACCAGCGCTTTATAGTTGAAGCCGGTGCCACGGTTATATTGAATGACGGGTTGCTGAATGCTGGCGAAACGTTTGCATTGGTTGACGGTTCTGGGCCAACTTCCAGTTCATTCACCCTTAACAACGGTTCGGTTTATACACAGGACCTGGATTTTGAAAATGAACTTGGGGACTTCAATCCGGCACTGGTTATCAATGGCGGCAATATTACTATAAATGGCAATACATCATGGCTTGGCGAAGCCCCTGGCGCAGGAACCCCGGCTTTTATTATGCATAGCGGTTCGTGTATTTTTAACGGAAACATTACCAATGACTCGCTAAGCCTCGTACGCATGCGTATGCTCGCTGACGGTGATGCACAAGTGGTTTTCAACGGTGAATTCATTACACTTGGAAACCCTACTGACAGCATTCGGGTGAAAGGGTCGGCCGCATGGACTTTTTTCGGCAACAATACGTTTAAAAACAACGGTATTTTTTATGCAGAAAATATCATAACCGTTTTCAGCGGCACAACTACACTGGATGGTACAGGCAAATTTAATTTTCAAAACCTGCTGATTGATACGGGCGATACCTTGCGCCATGTTTCGCCTGACAGCATTTGCATCCGGGGAAATTTTACCAATAACGGTTTTTATAACGACACCGTAAACAGTGTTGCATTTAAAGGCCTGGACCAACAACTTATTGAAGGTTCAAGCATAACCACTTTTAATAACCTTGTCATAAATAACGCTGAGGGAGTTGTACTCACTAATCACGCAAAAGTAAACGGGTCGTTATTAATGGTTCATGGTATTTTGACTACTACCCCGGCAGCCATGTTGCTTATGCAATTAAATGCAATAAGCATTGGAGGATCAGACACCAGTTATGTAAACGGTCCTGTCAGAAAAACCGGAAATGCCGGTTTTGTTTTTCCAACAGGTCAGAATGGAAAATTTGCTCCCATCGAAATCGGCCCTTCACTTTTGCCCACCAATGAATTTACAGCCACTTATCACAGGGTGATGTATCCGGACACAATTCCATTGATTTCACCGCTTACGCAAATTGATACGCTGGAATATTGGAGTTTGCAAAAAGAAAGCTTTAATGACAGCGTTAGTGTAAAATTGCATTGGAAAAATGCGGCCGAAAGCAATATTTTCAATTGCAAGACCTTAACCATAGCGCACTGGAACGGCTCAGCATGGGTCAACATTAAATCGTCCAACACCGGCAGTTGTCTGGGTGGGGGTATTGGTTATGCAGAGAGCGACACGAAATTGACTGAGTTCGGTATTTTTACATTTGCAACGTACGACACAAATGCCGTTTCCGTGCAGGACGTACCTGACCCGAACACCGCACTGAATATTTTTCCTATACCCTTGCAAAAAGGCCAAGACCTGGAACTGGCTAACGTTTTGAAAGGTCCTGTGCGTATTTGTATTTGGGATATCGATGGAAGAATGGTGTTGGAACGTAATTTCAGGGCCAACGCAAATCATGTTTCAATGAATACCTCAAGGCTGGAAACCGGCTTATACCTGGTGGAAGTATACGAGGGCAAAAAACGAACCGTTAAGAAACTGGTGGTTGAATAGTTATTTGTGACCAAGGATTTTTTCCAGTTCGGAAAAAAAATCGGCTGGGGCATCCATCCAGGGAACATGCCCGCAACGATTAATAAAAACAAGTTTGGAACCACCAATGGCCTGGTTGATGCGTATGGCAGTTTCATCACCCAATATATCTTGCCGGCCTTGTATAATAAGTGTCGGTTTTTTAAATACCCTGAACTTTCCCGAAAGGTTATAGTTGATCTTAAACAAATCGGTCCACATAAGCAGGTTGTAATCCGGGTTATATGATCCTGCAACCGTTAACATATTTATAAATACCGGAACATTTTCTTTATTGTAAAAGTAGGCTGGTGCATTCCGTTTAAGCTGATTATAAAATGCGTTTTCACGTTCTTGCTGTGTAACCGCACCTTTAGCGCTATCGGCCGGCACATTTTGTAAACGCTGAAAAATATTGTCGCCAAAATAATCAAGGAATTCAAGGTTAATTCCTGCCGGAGCACAGAGTACCAATTTGCTGACCATGCCCGGAAATTTGGCCGCGAAACCCATGGCCAGAATGCCTCCAAACGAATGACCGAGAACGGTAACGGATTTATAGTGTAATTTTTTTATCAGTTCTGCTGCGTCTGACAGAACCAGGTCAAACGTAATGGTAAGTGAATCCATTTGGGGAACCGTTGAATTTCCCGTACCGCGCTGATCAAACAAAATAACTTCGTGTCCTTTTTTTGAAAGTTCCTCGGCAAACCCTCGCATATGTTTGCTTGAAAAACCAGGGCCTCCATTCATCACCAGTACCGGATCGCCAGTACCATATATTTCATAATAAATAACCGCATTTTTATTTTTGAAATAAGCTCCTTTCGGGCCAAATTGACCGTAAATGGACAAAGGCACAACCGTTAAAAGAAATACAATACATTTCATTGCACCAATATAGACAATGAAATAAAAAATGCCTGTAGAATTACAGGCACTTCCTAATTAATGGTTTAACGGTCATACAACCGTAGGAATGGTTGCCTAGTCTTTATCATCACTTTCACATTCAGCAATAAAATACGCGGTTTGATTATTGCCCCAAATAGGTTTTAAAACCGATGTGCTGTCCTGCTTTGAAAAGAGTTCTTTGGCTTTTTCAAAATAAGGTTTCGCGTTTTTCTTTCCCCCGCCAAACATTTTAGGTGTATAAAATATAGACGTTCCTTTTAAATAATAGATGCGTGGATTTTCAGGATTAATGGCTTTGGCCTTTTCAAGGTTTTCTTCAAAAATTTTACCGTATTTCTGCCAGCGGTTGGCCCCGTCAACCGACATACGCGCCTGGGCCAGCATGGCAGCCAGCACATAGGTTTCATCGCTTTCAGGACTAATGGCTTTAGCTTTTTCAAAATACTGGTCGGCCTTGTCCAATGTCAGGTCTTTTTTCTTTAAATCTGGCTCGTAAAATGAAACGACTGCTTTTGAATAAGCCGCATAATAATTGGTAATGTATTCCTTACCCCATTTCATGGCGCCCATTTCAAGGGTGTTGGAGGCCTTCATTACGCTTTCAAATGTTTTGGCAGTGTCCAGTTGCCCACACCCCTTTGCAAGGTGTTCTTCCATGTTTTGCGCACCCCCGGTATATCCTGCAGTGGCAAACATAAACAAGGTTGTTACTTTACTGAATGTTTTCATCTGTATTGTTTTTTATAATTTATATTTTTCCAAATTCAATATTAAATTTCTAATTTTTAAATCCCTCATGGTAATTCCTCCTGTTTAAACTGCGTTAGCGACAAATTTACACCCACAAATATGGAGCGGTACATGGGCGGAACAATGGGATAACGCTCGTTTCCATCAAACGAATAACGGTAACCCAAAATATTTTTCTGGTTGGTTACATTATCAATGCTAATAAAAAATACTGAAAACATTTTTTTAATGGTTGTTAAATACGCCAAACTCACTGCTACATTATGGTAATCAGGTGTGCGGTCACCAAGGAAAACGGGGTTTGCAGGATTGTAATATGGCCTCCCGCTGGCATAATTATAACTTACCGATATATTGGTTTGCCACTTCATGATAAAGTATTTTGTAATAACATTAAGGTTATGCTGTGAAACATAATCAGGCATTACTTTTTCAATATAATTCTGGTACAACCGTTTTGTATCAATAAAACTGTAAGAAATCCAATAGTCAAAATTTTCAATTGATTTTTTATCGCGCCAGAAAAAATCAATACCCTGGGCGTATCCTTCGCCTGAATTATCAACCGTGCCGAAATAAAAACGGTTTTGATCGGGCGTATACATGACCCCATTTTCACGAATAAGCTGATCGTATGACTTATAATATCCTTCAAGCCTGAACACCCTGTCATTTTTCATGACCTGGTAATTGAGCATGTAATGAATGGATTGCTGGAACCCGGGTTTATAACCTTGTATAAGGTATTGCGGAGGTGCCGTTTGGTAAAACATCCCACCGGCAAAAGAAACCTGGCTTGCCTGGCTGGTTTTAAATGCAAATGCCAAACGTGGAACTACATTGCTGCGTGCAATCAGTTGAGAATATTCGGCCCTTACACCAGGTTTCACCGCAAACCACTTTGCCGGTTTATATTCAAATTCAACGTAAGCTGCACTCAACATCTCGTCAAATTTTCCCAAAAGTGTGTCAAACCGTTGCATGTAATTTATGCGCTGCAGATCAATTCCTGCCAGCACGTTTAATTTCCTTCCAAATTCATACCAAACTTCACCACGCCCCTGTACGCGCCTGTCAGCACGCAGCATGTAAATACCGGCCCACTCAATATCATCGGTATTGTTGCTGAACGAAAAGGCAGTAAACCAACGCAGGTGCGGATTTTTCCAATACTTGTAGGATGTATTGAAAAAAGTATTTTCATTCACCATGCCAAAATTAATGCGTTCACCGGCTATTGACGGATTGGCAATGTTTATGCCCATTTTATTGTACGATTGGCTAAAATTCATTTTAAACCAACTGTTGTCATTGAACTTTGACACCCAGCGGGTAGAAAAACTGGCGCCTTCGGGAATTTTGTAAAAACTATTATTAGGCGTTGTCAAGGCAAGAAATGGGGCAATATTCGTATAATTGCCGCTGAATTCAACTGCATTGTCTCCAAATAATTTTGAACCTGACACATATATTCCTGCCATGTGGGCACCAATGTTCATATTATTCTTATCCGGCAAATCGGTTGTTTGCAAATCCAGCACCGATGATAATGCCTGGCCATACCTGGCCGTATAACCACCGCTGCTGAATGCGGTTCCTTTAAATTGAAACGGGTTGAACCTGCTGCGTTGGGCCACTCCCGGCACAGCGCTTCCGAAGGCATTTTGTGCCACGCATCCGTCAACAATCATGGCGCTTTCACTTACATCGCCACCACGTACCATCAATCCGGTTTGATCCCCACCGTTGCGCTGTACACCGGGTAAGGTTTGTATAGCCCCTGCTATATCGCCCAATGCTCCTGCTGTAGTCACAATATCTAACGGTTTGAGCACTGCCACTGCACGCTCATTGTTGGCTTCAATAGTACCGGCCGAAATAACCACTTCATCCAGTTCCGAAGCGGCTTCCGTTAATTTGTAATTTAACTGGTACGATTTGTTTTCAATTAAAATGGGTTTAAGATAATCTTCAAAACCAATAGCAGTAATCCATAAAGTATCTTGTCCGTATGTCGTGGTGGTGATCGAAAAATTTCCCATCGTATCGGTCATGGTCCCTTCCATGGCATTTTTTAACATGAGGTTGGCATAAGCAATGGGCTTGCCTGAACGGTTCTTAATGGTCCCATTAATGACAGCTTGTGAAAAAACACCCAGTGCGGCCAATACAAAAAGTAAAACAAAAATGCCTTTTAATAACATTGTTTTCATTGGTTTGTTATCAATCATGCGGCTAAATTATTGCCCGGGCCATTGCCGGCCAAGACCAGTTAGTTGCGTGCATGCTGTTTACCGGTAAACACCGGGTTATTACCGGTGAATAACAACAGGTGTCAAAGATAAGGGTATTTGGTCACCGAAATGAAGGAGAAACCTTCCGTTAAAGGTAAAATCACTATTTTTAAATATGGCCAAATCAGCAAACAATGAGCTTGATGCGTTTTTAACAGGTAAATCACCGCGTGCAATGGAACTGTATATGCATTTTATTCAGGAATATAAAAAGCTCGGTGCATTGGAAATTATTCCGGCTAAAACGATGCTGGGCGTTTTTAACGGGAAAAGACGCGTTGCGTACATTACCCGGTTCGGCAAAAATTTTCTGCACGTGGTTTTTATGTTCGATCAGGCATATCCTGACAATTTATGTTTCACTAAAGTTGCACAGGTGCCGGGAACCAACCAGTTCAATCACCATTTCAGGATGCTGGATGAGGCGGATGTAAATAAAGAAGTAAAAAAGTTTATGAAAATGGCAGTGAAAGCAGAATTAGCCTAAAGCAAAAGTTCAATGCAACACCCCAGGCTGGCTGATTTCGGATAATGTTTTCCCTTGCTCTCGTTAAACATGTTTATACGGTAAACAGGAATCAATCTTATTTTACTTTTATTCACAGGAATTTCTGCAATAATTGAAAAACGAAGTTCCATATTAAGTTTAACATCGCCATCATATCCATACGGTGCATTTCTTTCTGTTCCGTTTGAAAGGTATTCATAACCCTTAACGGTATTTTCTACGCACACTTTAGGCGCAAGGAATCCGCCAAAACCAACGCGCCATCGTTTTCCCCACTGGTAATTAAATCCGACAGGCAAACTGATATAATACCTTTCTGCCGAATAATGGGCTTTTATAAGTTGAACACCATTATATAGTGGGTCAAATTTAAAATTTTGAAGGCCCGATTTCAATTGCTTGTAACTTACTTCAACATTCACATCAAATCCCATTCGGTTACTGGTTTGCGCCCACAAACCTGCTCCGGCCGAAAAAGAAAAAACATCTCCTTCAAGACCTCCGCCATGCATGTTTACTGCTCCGAAATCAGTAACGAGTGGTGAGTATTCATAGTCATATGATACATAAAACTTGTAATATGAATCCCGCAACATAAAGGTATCTTCATCATAAGCCGAAGGTTTAGCCAGTAAAGAATTTTTCACCCGGGTGTATGCATGTGAATTGCATATAACCATTATGGGAATTATAAAAAAAATTAGTGTTTTCATGACTGCTTAA
>DASPJQ010000829.1:0-1607 GCA_035628535.1 Flavobacteriales bacterium
ATTTGCAATTAACAAATCAAACCTATGAAAACGTTCAGCTTTTTATTCACGGTGTGTTTATTCCTTTTCGTAAGCAGCTGCAAAAAACTTGATTCAACCGAGGACCGCATAGCGGGTGAATGGAAGATTAAAAGCGTGAAGGAACAAAATAATGGTATAGGGCTGCGCGCCATAACACCTACGCTTGGGTACAAAAAATTGGTATTTAAAGCCAACCATACACTTGAATTGCATTTAAATAATTTAAGTGTACTAAACGGTACTTGGGAATTTCACTATGAGGAATATTCATATACAGATCCGCAAACGGGTAATCCTGTCTACGCTTCACGTCCGGTTATTGACTTTGGCTGGAGCCAGGAAGTAAAATATATGGACCGTAATTTTCTTGATTTGGTAAACAGAAAAAAACTTAAATTTTCTGATATGGAAAACCGGGTTTACTTTGAATGTGAGAAATAGATCAAACCACCCTGTAACCAATTATCAAAATATCATCAACCTGCTCAAAGTCCTTCATCCAGTTTTCAATAGCATCATCCAGTTTCTGTTTTTGGACCTGCATAGGTTCGGTGTATATGGTTAAGAGTAATTGTTCAAGTTGCTTGTATTTGAATTTTTTACCGTTGGGTCCGCCAAACTGGTCGGCATACCCGTCAGTAAACGTATAAATAACATCGCCTTTTTGCAATTTAAATGTGCCAGTGGTAAACGGCTGCTGGTTGATGAAATACCCAATGGGCTGTTTATCGGCTTTCATTTCAACAAGCTCTCCGTTGTGAACAATATAAAATCCATTGTTGGCAGCCGCATACCGAAGCGTATAGTTTTGCTTGTCAACTTCACACATCACCATGTCCATCCCGTCTTTATTTTCGCCTGCGGCACCGGTTTGTTTTAAGGCTTCAATAATGCGTTCGCGCATCTGGTCAAGTACTTTTCCGGTTTCCGATGCTTTTTGTTCATTCACAATTTCATTGAGGAACGAGGTGCCAAGCATGGTCATAAATCCTCCCGGCACACCATGTCCGGTACAATCGCAGGTGGCGTAAATAGTTTTCCCGTTTTTTTGCGTTAACCAGTAAAAATCACCACTTACAATGTCTTTGGGCTTGAACAAAACAAAAGCATCGTTCATGATACTCACAAATTCCTGGTCATTTGGCAGTATTGACTGCTGTATTTTTTGAGCGTAATAGATGCTGTCCTTAATGTCGTGCAGAGCAACCGACAGGTGAGAATTGGCTACGCGTAGCTCGCTCGTTCGTTCTGCCACTTTCTCTTCCAGTATTTTTTTCTCTTTAGCCAGTTGGGCGGTACGCCTTTTTACAATAAAAACAATTAATGCAATGGTAATTACACCCGCTGTTATCCTGAACCACCAGGTTTGCCAAAAAGGCGGGTTAATGGTAAATTTATAAGCAAGGTTGACTTTACTGGTTATGCCGTCACTGTTAATGGCTTTTACCCTGAACGTGTATTCACCAGGTGGGATATTGGTATAGTCGGCCTCGTTTTTAGTGCTCATAGGTGTCCATTTATCGTCTAACCCCTCAAGCATATACGAAAATTCGACCTGGTCAAGGGTCAGGGCCTGGAAATAAAAA
>DASPJQ010000830.1:0-1738 GCA_035628535.1 Flavobacteriales bacterium
TATGTAATTTCAGCATTTACAGCCTCCTTTGATCCGGTATATGGCGGACCACGCAAAGCCCCAAAATTTCCTATGCCTGGTAACTATGAGTTTTTGCTCAATTACGGCATTGTGCATAACAACAAAAACATACTTGGTCATGTAAAACTTACCCTTACACGCATGGCCTGGGGTGGCATTTTTGATCACATTGACGGTGGATTTGCACGTTATTCGGTAGATGAAATGTGGAAAGTTCCTCATTTCGAAAAAATGCTTTATGACAACGGTCAATTAATGGGACTGTACGCCAAGGCCTATGCGCATTTCAAGGAACCGCTTTTTAAATACACGGCCAAAAAAATAAATGACTTTTATTGTACCGAAATGGTTTCACCCGATTGGTTGTATTACTCGGCCCTGGATGCCGACAGTGAAGGTGAGGAGGGTAAATATTATGTTTGGAAAAAAGAAGAACTGCAGGAACTTCTCTCGAGAGAAGAATTTGATTTTGCCACCGAATATTATTCAATCAACGATGTGGGGTATTGGGAGCATGGAAATTATGTACTCATGCGCCATGGTGACGAAAAAACAGTGGCTGCAACACTCGGTATCACGGTTGATAAAATTGACGCCCTTAAAAAAGATGTTGACCGGAAATTGCGCCAGGAGCGAACAAAACGGGTAAAACCGGGCCTGGATGATAAATGCCTTTTGTCGTGGAACGCGCTTGCACTCAAAGGCCTTTGTGACTATGCCATGTATGCCGGTGGCGATGCAAAGCAAGCCGTAGACTTATGCGAAGCTATTTTTAAAAAATTCCGGCAGCCCAACGGGACCTGGATGCGCAATTATAAGAATGGTATAGCTACCATTGGAGCTTTTTCAGAAGACCTTGGCGCTTTGGCCGATGCGGTTTTGACCTTGTATGAACTGACTTTTGACGAACAATATATCCATCGCGCGGTTGATTTGGTCGAATTGTTAAAACGTGAATTCCTGGATGAACAAACCGGCATGTTTTATTATACATCAATAAAGGCCGAAAAATTAATTGTGCGCAGGATTGAAATATTTGATAATGTTATTTCTTCTTCGAATTCTATTATTGCCGGTGCGTTGTATAAAACCGGAGTTTTAAGCGGCAATGATGCGTATGTGCACCATTCGTATAAAATGATTTCCGCAGTGAGCCGCTATTTTGAAAATGCTCCGCAAGCCATGGCAAACTGGCTTAATGCCTGGTTAATGTCAGTGCGGTTACAGGAGGAAATAGTTGTTACCGGTGTTGCGTACAAAGATGCTGTTTCGGTCTTGCGCAACAATTATAAACCATTAGTTACCTGGTGCGCATCGGCAATAGAAAGTAAATTGCCTTTGTTAGTATCAAGGTTAATAAATGGACAAACCACCATTTATACCTGTAAAAATAAAGCCTGTAACTTGCCGGTGGCGTACAAACCCCAATGAAATCAGTTTTTTTTACATATTGCATAGCAATGCTGGCATGCATTTCATGGCGCCATGGTTCAGCTCAGATAATAATGAATGATAAATGCCAGGCTTTTACCGATCAGGCGTATTTTAATCCTGATTTTATCAAACGCAATAAAATACGCTCCATTCATGGTGCCATTAGCAGCAAACGGACCAATGATATTATACGCGACCTGGGACTGGTGTTGAATTTTGATTTTGATACCGAAGGCAGGGTTGTCAAGCAAATGTATTCACACCATTCGTTCGGTTACAGGAC
>DASPJQ010000831.1:0-1946 GCA_035628535.1 Flavobacteriales bacterium
CTTGTATTCGAACCACACGTCAAACAAATCGCCAACAAGGAATACTTCTGCAGCATCATGCTTAATGGAGTCCAACCAGTTTACAACACGTGTTTCGCGTGCTGTTGTTTCCTCAAGGGTACCCAGTCCCAAATGAAAATCACTGGCAAAATATATTTTGTTACGCTGGTTCAAAACAGTTTGATTGTTTTGGAGAGGCGGTTGGGTGCTAACGGAAGCAGGTTAAGCGTGAAACGTATGCGTTCGTAAAATTCTACGCTGTTGGCGCTGTATTCATCGGCAATGCGCTTCGATACCAGGCACGGCACATAAATGTTTAAGGCCCCCCAGAACAGGGATAAATTAAACCCGGCATCATATACTGCGCGAACGCCTGTTGTGGTCTGGCCGTTTGAAAGCGTTGTGTATGGAGCCGCTGCTACATCGGCAAACACTTTGAAATACGGTATGGGCAAATCGCCTGACAGGTTAAGCGCCACGTTCCATTTATTGGATTGCGCATACGCTGTGGGAGTTTTTATATTGGCAAAACCCTCCATGAATTGCTGCGCCCATACGCCTTGGGTTTCATTGCGGCCAATAAAAACGCCTGCATATTCGTAATCGTAATACCCCCGAATACCATCGCCACGCAAATTGTAGCGCGAACTGGTGGTATTGTTGAACAGGAAAGCACCGGCATATACACGCGCATGCACTTTTTTGCCGCGAACGCCCAATACGCGCGACCATTTATATTCGGCTGTTACGAAGGCAAAGCCGGGGCCATACCGTGCGTGTGTTGTTGCAGTCCAGGGTATAAACACTTTTGAACTGCTGAAACTGTATTCCAGGTCAACAAACGAACTGAGCTTTAGCGTATCGTTTGCAATAAGCCCCTCACAATCGCCCTCGCAGGTTGTTTTTTCCATTTCACCAACCTGGGTAAACAGTACATGCAAGCGCTGCCGGTATGGTGAACGCGGTGTTGACGGTTTAAAGTCAACTTTCACACCGGGACTTATCCTGAAAAACCGGTTGGTGAAATCAATGTTGGTGCCGAATATGTGCGGAAGATAACTATACGTTGCGCCTGTTAACGTGTATGAAATTTTACTGAGCAATGTGCTTTCGCGGTAATTGCTGTTAACACAAAGTGAAAGGCTCCCGTTTATTTTTCCGCTTCGGATACCGTATAACGGCATAACGGCCCATTCAACCGGTTTTTGGAATGCAAAGGAGTTATAAAACGCCACGCCTGCCTGCCAGCCGTCATACGCATTGCCTCCAACCACGGGTGTGTAAAACAACGTGGAACGCCTTGGATTTTCGTAGCCAAGAAGGAACTTAAGCTTAAGCGGTTCGGTTTTTGCGAAAAGTTTTTTACCCTTTATTTTATATTTATAAAAGTTATTGCTATGGTTGATATCGGGCATGTCATAAAACGGGTCAATGACCACGCGATCAAAACTACCGTTGGGAAATGATGCAATGGTGCTCCCGTTAAGACCCTGGTACCAGCGTGCATCAGCAATGGTATCATAGGCATACCCCGCCACAAAAATTGGTGCAGCTATACCGCCCACATTTTTTACACCCACCCCTTCTTCATACTTCATCCAGCCATAGGTAACCCGCGATTTTGTGTCCGGTTTCCGTTTCGTGGTTATTTTATAATCAATTACCTTATTGGTCCCGATCAAATCGTCAAAAAACCAGCTTAAATCTTTTTTGGTGTTTTTTTCAACTATTTTGCGGAGGTCTTTTGGTTGCGGATGCTTGAATTTCCAGGCCTTAAAATATTCGCGCATGCATTTGTCGTATAAATCATTGCCCAGGTATGCACGCAGGTAATTGAAGCACGCTGCCGTTTTCATGTATACAATAAACCCGTAGTTGGCCGCTGTGAAGTCCTGCGCTTTGCCTTCAATGGGTTGATCGGTATTGCTGGTAGCCGCCAGTTTATA
>DASPJQ010000832.1:0-4547 GCA_035628535.1 Flavobacteriales bacterium
TGCCAAAGGCCTCGTGGTAACCACGGTTGGTGCCATTGCGCAGGATGAGTGGAATTTCAGGTTTTGAATATTCAAGGTAATAAAAAATATGACCCATTTCATGAAGCGTTGTACCCCACCATTCGCTGTTTGGTTCAACACTCATAAGCGAACGCACGTCTTTATCATTATCAATGTGCCATGCCGAAGCATGATTGTTTTTGCTGTAACCGGCATCAGCTTTTACAGGATACAAACTTGACTTTTCCCAGAATGTTTGTGGTAGTTTATCAAAGCCCATACCCACATAAAATTCCTCGGCTTTTTGAATAATCCATTCGGGTTTTTTCTTTTTTAATTCGGCATCAATGTCCAATCCCTCAACGTTTACCAACTGGGTCCAGTCTTGCCCCCAGCGGTTGGGTAGCCAATGTGCCGGTAATAAATCGGGCACTGGTTTTTTATACTTATCGGCCAATTCATAACGCGCCCAGGTATGCAGTTCGCGGTACAACGGCCATAATTCTTTCACCATGTTATCGCATTCGGCCAACAATTCTTCGGAACTCATTTCGTATTCTGATACCTGGTAACTGAAATAATCAGTATAGCCAAGCGGTTTCACTACACCGTTGCGCAGGCCCTGCAGGTTAACCAAACCGTCTTTCAAGGTTTTGCCTACTTCTTTGCTGGCATTCCAGGCGGCCAAACGTTCGTCAAGGTTATTTGATTCCTTTAAAATCCTGTCAAGATCGTTTACCGTAACCGGTTTCCCTTTTAACGTGTATTTAAACCCGAATAATTTTTCGGTCTGGTCATTTGTGGCCTTGATTTTTTTTGGAACAAGGTTACCAGCGCTGGCCGGGTTATTGCCGGCCATAAACAATATGTACTTGAACTGACGAATCTGTAAATCGGTCAGTTCGCCTTGTTTTTTGAGGAATTTTTTTGCAGCATCAATGTTTTCCTGGCTCCCGGTAAAATCGGCAAAGGCTTTGTCGCTTTGCTGTGCTTTATAATTCGCCATGGTATCGCCCGGAACAATGTGCGTTTGAAGGGTCCATTGTCCTTCATTTAAATCAACAAGCAATTTTTGGAACGTTTTGGTATAACTGTCCAGGAACTTCTGTGCTTCCTGTTTGATTGCACCTGAATCTTTTTTGTCTCCTTCGGTGTTTTTGTCTTTATTTCCGCCACAGCCCATAATGAATGCTACGGCTGTAAGCAACATGATTTTTTTCATTTTTTTCAACTGATTTAGGGTATGAAAATAATGATTTTTTACAAATTCAGAACCGTTCAGGCATATATGCGCTGTACGCCTTTGAACAGGCTACGAAAACCTGTTTTTGCCTGTCAAATCAGGCTTTCCTGATGGTCTTACCCGAGACGGTGCGTTCAAAAACAGACATAAACAGGATATCTTTCGGTACCTCGTATTTGTCAAGCAAATCCTTTAGGGTGTTTTTGAGAAGCCCCAATGTTGTGGCATCAAAGGGCTCACCCTCTATTACCAGTACTACTTTTTGCCCCAACACTTCGTCAGGTTTATGATAGATGTAAAAATTGCGGTCAAAAATCCCTTCCAGTTTTTTTTCAATCCGCTCAGGATGCAGTTTTATGCCCCCCGAATTAATCACGTTGTCATACCGGCCCAGGAACCTGAATTCGTGGGGGCCTTGCAGTTCTACCATGTCATTTGTAATGATTTTTTCAGGGCCTAAATAATCGGCCTGAATGGCCAAACACTGCCGCGAATCCAGGCCTATTTGCACATCTTTAAAAACCTTGTAAACCGGGTTTCCCGTTTTTCGTACGGCAATGTGCGTAATGGTTTCGGTCATGCCATAGGTTGCGTAAATTTTATTGGGAAGCGAAACCAGTTTTTTTTCAAGGCCTGGCGGAATTTCACCACCGCCAATAATTACTTTATTTATTTGCGTAAAAAGATTTCGCGTTTGTTCATTGGCTAGAATTGCCGATACCTGTAGGGGCGTAAACGCGGCAAAATGTATTTTTAAAGGATTATCCAAAAAAACCACCAAGGGGTTTGCTACCGGTTCAACAGCAACCAGGTTGGCGTTGCATAACATGGCCCTAACCACCATCATTTTACCGGCAATAAAATCAACAGGAAGACATAACAGAAAATTATCAGTATGGTTCAACCCAAAAAAATCAATGGTTTTGCGCGCGCTTTGGGCCATGGCCGTTTTTGTCAATTCAATTTTTTTAGGCGTACCGGTACTGCCGCTGGTGTTAACGGCAATGGTATCGGGCTCAAACATCCATAAAATGTGGAAATCATAAATTGATTTAAGCAGGTTTGAGTCGGGTGATGAATAGCCCAACTCAAGCTTTAACGGGGTGCCAAACCATTTGCTTTTTTTCAAAACGTCCAGTGTTTAGTCGTATCAAATTTCAATTCCCCGCTTTCAATATAAAGGGGCGAATCAATATTATTTGTGTATATTTTCCCGGTTCCCAGTCCCTGGTGAAGGGGATTTTTGGTTTGTGCGGTAAATTGGGCTATGGCGTTCAATCCAATGTTTGATTCAAGGGCACTGGTCATCCACCAGCCACAGTTGCTTTTTTCGGCAGCATCAATCCATTCACGGCATCCCATGAATCCGCCATGCAACGAAGGCTTCAACACAATATACTGCGGTTTAATTCGCGCAATTAATTTTTCTTTTGAGTCCCGGTCGAAGACCCCGATTAATTCTTCATCCAACGCAATGGGAACAATGTTGCGTGCACACAGGCGTTCAAGGTTTTGGTCACCGCTTTTTAACGGTTGTTCAATGGAATGAATACTGAGTTGTTTCAGTTGTTTCAAAACGTCTTCGGCACTGTTATAGTCATAAGCCCCGTTAGCATCAACCCGCAGAATGATCTCATTCCCCAATTCTTTTCGCAATTACTTCAACAGGTTTATTTCATCATCCTGTTTATGTGAACCAACTTTTAATTTTATACAGGTAAACCCCTGTTTTTTCTTTTCAAGGGCCTGTTTGTACATTTCATCAAGATTATTCATCCATACCAGGCCGTTTATTCTTATGCCGGTTTTTCCGTTGGTAAAATCGTTTTGAAAAAACAATTTTTTTCCGCCTTTGAACAGGTCCAGCATGGCCGTTTCAAGGCCGAAATAAATGGAGGGGTAAGGAAGCAAATCCTGTTTTAGCAGCTGCTCAAAACGGTTAATGTTGTTTTTTACATCGTGCAAAATGTGTTCGTATTGATTTTCTTTTTCGGGGCTCAATCCCCATATTGGCGAACATTCACCGATGCCTGTTGTGCCAAGGCTCGGGGCCGTAACAGAAATATACCAGGTAGGCTTTTCACGCAAAATGCCCCTTGAAGTTTCAGCGGGGAAAGCAAAGTCCAGGTCTTTTTTTACAATTTCAACGCTGAACATTACATTTTTTCATAATCGTGAACACTGGCGCGTATTACCTGTAAAGCTTCCTGTTTGCCGTAAACACTTTCAATAATTACCTGTGATGGGTAACCGGGAAGATTTTTATAGGTTAAAAAATAATGGTTAAGACGTTCAACCAGGTTCAGGGGAAGTTCACTTATGTCGGTTATTTCACCGTAAACGGCATCGCCTTTAAGCACAGCTATTATTTTATCATCCACCTCGTTTTTGTCAATGAGCCTGAACCCGCCAATGGGAATACAGGGCGCAATAATGTTGCCGCTTGTAATGTTGCGTTCGGTTATAATACAAATATCAAGCGGATCCTTGTCGCCTTCCAATACAGCGGCCGGCATTTTGGCTGATGCAAAAAGCGCCACATTGCCCGAACAGTATGTTTTGGGAATAAAACCGTAAAGGGCCGGAATGTAATTTGAATATTTTTGAGGCCGGTCAATTTTCAGGTAGCCCGAAGGTTTGTCAATTTCAAATTTCACCGAATCGCCCGGTACAATTTCCACAAAGGCATTTACCGAATGAGGAAAATCAGTTGGTTGATCAATGCCATGCCAGGGATGGGCTTTTGTCAAAGGTTTAGTCATTCAGTAAATATATGCATGAAAATAAGACAATGGAATTGGCCAGGGTAAGCAATGCCTGGAATTTTAAAAAATTATCAAAATCCCTTCTTTCTTTGACCTGCACTATTTTGCCAACTAATATGGAACTCAGCGGTAAAAAAGCCAATGAAACAAATGCCCGGGCTGAATGCAGGTATTCATACGCTACAAAATATTGAAATAAATAAGGTGTTATAACCAACACAGCCTGGTAAATTTTAGCGCCTTTGAAGCCCAGCAGGTATGCCAGTGTTTTTTTGCCATAAACAACATCATTCTCCACATCGCGCATGTTGTTCAGGTTTAATACGGCTGTTGCCCACATGCCATAAGCTATTGCAGTAAAAACAGCAATTTTATCAATAAACGGGAATTGCAGGTAAGAAGTGCCAATTACACCAATACCACCAAAAAAAACAAGCACGCCCAGGTCGCCCAGTGCATGATAGCCGTACGCTTTTTTTCCAACTGTATAGGTTATGGCTCCTATAATGCAAATAATTCCAATACCCACGAATGTCAAC
>DASPJQ010000833.1:0-38586 GCA_035628535.1 Flavobacteriales bacterium
TTCACTCATGCTGTTGCTTGATATTGCTTTGGAACCCATCGCTTTTCAATACAATTACTGGCAATGGGACTTCAAAACAGTACCCCTGCAAAACTATGTGGCCTGGTGGCTCGTATCTTTTATCATGTTGTTGGGTGTGTTCAGTTTCCTCAAAAACCCGCGAAACCGCATGGGCTACTGGGTTTATGTGGTGCAATTGGCATTCTTTAGTTTACTTAATATATTGAACTGATTTTAAATAGTGAAATTTTGGATAATGAAATATAAGTATACATTAAGACCAACTATAAACAGCGCAAAAATCTCTGAAATATTCTCTAATTTATCTCTATATTTGAAAGTGTTTTTATAGGGTAACAATGGCTAATCTTTACATTTCACTATCCAAAATTTCATTGATTAACATCAAATCTTGATATTCGTCATCTATATATTAATTTCTTTAGCAACATTCCTTTTAATGGAAGGCATCACCTGGTTCACCCATAAATTCATTATGCACGGCCTTATGTGGTATTTCCACCGTGACCATCACCAGCCCCAACCCGGATTTTTTGAAAAAAATGATTTTTTCTTTTTGATTTTTGCTGTTCCCAGTTGGTTGTGTATCATGCTTGGTCTGATGTATCAGTATTATTATGCCGTTTGCACAGGTGCGGGCATTGCCTTGTACGGTCTCGCCTATTTTTTGGTGCATGATGTTTTCATTCACCAGCGCTTTAAATTTTTGCGGAATACCGATAGCGTGTACTTTCGTGCTTTGCGTAAAGCGCACAAAGTCCATCACAAACATTTAGGTAAGGAAGACGGTGAATGTTTTGGAATGTTATGGGTCCCGCGCAAATATTTTCGCGAAGCACGGCAATCAATGGAAAAAAACATCTATGAATAAGTCGGCAGCAGGCGGTTCCACTCAATCGGTTAAGGCCACACCAACATTAACATTCATTCATAAAATCAACACACCCATTTTGTACGTTTTCCCGGGGCACACGCAATCTCACCAGGAACAAAGAATGCTGAAGGGCACAACACAATTACAGCGCTGCCAGCATCATGACAGGCTTTGCTTGGTCATAACACAGAACGGGGAGCGATTATGAAGTCACTTTATCTTATTCTGGATAGTATCGTCTTTACGGGTCCACTGTTGCTCAGCTTCGATAAAAAAGTCGCTTTTTATACAAAATTCAGGTACCTTGTTCCTGCCATCCTGTGCATGATGCTTATTTTTATTCCCATCGACAGCATTTTTACCTATTACGGCATATGGGGATTCAATCCAAACTATACATTGGGAATTTATTCAGCTTACCTTCCCCTGGAAGAATGGTTGTTTTTTCCTGCCACGCATTTTGCAGTTATTTTCATTTATGAATGCCTTAATGCATATGTAAAAAAAGATCTTCCGGCCCTTGCTTACAAATACATACTCATAACCATTTCCCTTATTGGTATAGTGGTTCTTGTTTTTTATCCCTCACAACTGTACAGCAGCCTTAAAATGGGCGGGGCTTCGGTTTTTACCCTACTTGTATTGTTTATTGGGAAACCCAAATGGCTAAGCCGCTTCACGCTTTGCTTCCTGGTTTCACTCATCCCTTTTTTTATCATGAACAGCATCCTTACAGGTTCATTGTTGGCCGAACCCATTGTTTGGTACAACCCGTTGCATATTTTCAACATACGTTTGGGCACTATTCCGGTTGAAGACATTTACTACAATTTGTTCATGCTTTTAACCACTGTATGTTTTTACGAATGGTTCAAATCATGGAAAAACGACCCGGTTATTCCGCCACAGTCCCCAAAAGAGCATATATAGCCCATTATTTTTTCATGTCAATTGGAATGAACAATTTAAAACTGATGTTCCTTCCCATATTAAAAATACCCGTGCGGCCGGTTACCGGGTTTACCGCAGCATACCGTATGCGGCTCAAATGCTGCTGATAGGCCACATCAAACACATTGTTCACGCTGCACACAAAATTAAAAAGTGTAGTTCCTTTTTTGTTTACAACCGTTGTTCCAAGGCTAACGTTCACCAATGTATAAGCTGCCGAGGGTGTTTCAGTATCATACGCTTCGTAAACCCTGGGCTGGGCAAAAAAATGGTTTACGTTTACGGCTGCAAATACATCGCGCAATTTTCCGGCTTTTTCAATTTCCATCCTTAGTTCTCCCTGGTAACGCGTTGCCGGAATAAACGGCAAATGCGTCATGCTGTCAGGCATGTTTTTTTGAATACCGTACACGGCCGATATGGAATTTTCAATGTGCAACCAGTCAAGCGGGTGCGGGTGCACATCAATAAAATACTCGCCTCCGTACAACATGGCGTTGCCCTGTGTAAACCGGTATACACTTGCGGGATCATTTGCATCGGCAATACTGTCACCACCAAAAGCACTTTGCAATTTTTCGGTATAAATATAATTTTGAATGTCGTTATAAAACACCGAGAGTTCGCTTGAAACATGCTCAGTATTCAATGCCAATCCTATGTCTTCCTGCAAACTGGTTTCGGCTTTCAGGTTCACATCGCCTATTTCATAACGCAGTGTTCCTTCATGTTTGCCGTTCGAGGCAATTTCAGCCATGTTGGGCGCTCGAAATCCGCGGGCCACATTCACTTTAAGGCTGAACACAGGTGTAAATTGTATAGCAAAACCTAAACTGCCGGTTACCGCACTGTATGTTCCTTTCACCGCTTTGAACTTCTCGGTTGTATAGGCGGTAGGTGTTGCTGTTAAAGCGTCAAGGGTGTCAATGTACAAAGCATCCGTATTGACAAAACGCGTATCATACCGTATGCCGCCAACCCAATTGGCTTTTGCCCCGGCCGACCGTTTAAAGAAAAGGTAACCGCCTGCATCAAACAAATTGTAATCGGGAATCAAGGCTTCCTCGCCTTCATTTTTATTTTGCTGCTGCATACCGCTTGCTCCCAGCGTAAAAACCCATTTATGAATTTGCGGCAGTTGGAAACGCACATCGTAATTAATGGTTTGCAAATTAAAAAACAGTTCGGGCTCGTTTTCATCCAGTACATTGGCAAACTCCCTGCGTATGTTTTGTTGGTACGCGGTATTGAGGGTAATGTTTGATTTGCCAAAAAACAATTTGGTGCTGTTGCTGATGCGGTAATGGTTCACCTGCTGGCGGGGTACATCGTATACATATCCCCGCAATTCATTCCCGGTAACCGATTTTTCACCAACCAGCGTATCATTCACTTTGTATTCTTTTATAAAATTGCCTAAACTGTCGCGTTCACCTTCGGGCATTGCAATAACCTGGTTGAAACTGGCAAAGTGTACGTGCGAAAATCCCCAGCTCCGGTTTATGCCAAGGTACCCGTTGGCATTAAATTCTTTAAACCCCGAATTGTAAACATACCCGTCATATTTATTTTTATAATTACCGGCCATTTTCGTGCTTCCGCGCAGCAACCAGTTAATGCCGTTTAAATTTCCGGCATTGTGCACACTGTATCCCTGCAGCTGATTATTGGTTTGATAATTGGCCAGCACACTTGATTTAATGGTGCCCACCGGCAGCGGGTTTGGTCCTAAAAAATTTATAACGCCCGCAATGGCGTCTGATCCGTACATTAAACTTCCCGGTCCTTTAATGATCTCAACACGGTCAACGCTGTATTCATCAATTTCAATGCCGTGCTCATCGCCCCATTGCTGACCCTCCTGCCTTATGTTGTTGTTGAGTGTTACCAAACGGTTGAACCCTAATCCGCGTATGACAGGTTTTGAAACGGCCGCCCCGGTTGTAAGTTGGTTTACACCCGGATTTTTGCTTATGTTATCTATCAGGTTTGTGCTGGTGTTTTCAAACAGCTCTTCCTTTTTCATGGTTTTAATGGCAAGCGGGTTAAACCGTGCCCCGGTTGACTGCGTAGTGCCCGTAACTGTTATTTCATGCATTTCAACAACCGATGTTTCCAGGGCAAAATCAAATTTTACCATGCCGTCAATGTCAACCCACGAAGCCGTAATGCCCATTCCTTTTTTGCGGCATTCAACCAAAAATTTTCCCTTCGGAAGTTCTGTAAACGCATAGTTGCCGCTGGTATCGCTGGTGGTTTCAAGGTGCAGATCGGGAATGGTAATGGTGGCGTACTTTACCGGGGTTTGCGAACCTGCAACGGTAACGTGGCCTTGCAAGCTGTTTTGGGCTCGGGCCTGAAAAACAAGAAATGCACAAAATAGATTTATAGTAATAAATTTCATTATCATATTATTTTAAAAAAAAGAAATTGATTTTAAAAACTCACAGGCCGAACGCTTGTGCATACAGCCATTGCTTTTTTATACCAATAAAAAGGTGAGGAAATTTCAGGCTACAGGAGGACCCCGCGTGGTAAAATCAATGTGCGATAATGAAAAAACAAATACTGTTGGAACGCATGGCTGTTCCTTTTCAAGTACAACCAGGTTGAGTTCGGGTTGTACAAAATGAAAACCATCGCTTAACTGGAAATCAAATTCACAAATAAAGCAGGAGTGTTCTTTTTCGTGAAAGTGGGTGGCGCTTTCGGTACACAGTTCATCCTCGTGATGTTCAAACAACACGTGCACCGTTTTGCCCGACATGGCAAAAACCAATGCGGCTAAAAATAAACCGGCTGCTATGCGGTGAAGTTTCACGTTACAAAGATAAATAAAATAGAGTTGATTTAAAACACTGGTTTAAAGACAATTATTTTACTATTATCAGTTTTACTGACTCAAATCCTATGCGCAAAAAGTATACACCATTACACAAATGGTTTAAATCAATCGTATTATCCTCTATTACAATTGCTTCAATGAAAGTTCCTGCTGAACTATAAATATCTATTTCATTTACCGTTTTATATGGTATTATTTCAAATGATACCATGCCAGTTGTAGGATTAGGAAAAATTTTACATGTTCTGGTAACGTTTGTTTCATCAATTCCTATAGGCGGGTAGTATTCATCGGCTCCAATATCCTGTAAAGGCTCTCTTAATTCACCGTCAATGTCATTAGTGATCCCTAATGAATCACCAACATCGCGGGCTGGTGAAGACGCTGAAAGGTGTAAATTGGTTGTTGAGACCATAAGTGGGTTTGCTTGAATACCAGTTGCTAAACCACTTCGCTCAACTTCAGCATGTTTGATTTTCCTTTCTCTTCAATGGGCATACTGGCAATGTTAATCACCAAATCACCCATCTTGATCCAGCCTTTTTTCTTGAGTAAATATTTAATGTCGGCAATGGTATGGTCAGTACTTACCATTTTATTGTAATACACACCCTCAACCCCCCAAACCAAACTCATAATGTTCAACAATTGCACATTGCCCGTGGCCACAAACGTTGCCGCTTTGGGCCGCTGGCTGCTCACTTTAAAAGCCGTATACCCGCTATGCGTCATGGTAATAATAGCCGTTGCACCCACGCGCTGCGCAAGCCGTGTGGCGTTGAAACAAATGCTGTCGCTTATAAAACGATCGTCTCTTTTATCGTCAGGAATGGTTTCTTTAAAATAAATTTCATCGGTGCTTTCAACCGCGTTAATAATCTTGCACATGGTTTGTATCACGTTCACGGGGTCTTCCCCAACCGATGTTTCACCGCTCAGCATAACCGCATCGGCCCCGTCAAGTACGGCATTGGCCACATCGTTTACTTCAGCACGGGTGGGAAAAATGTTGTTGATCATGCTTTCCATCATTTGCGTAGCTACAATTACCGGTTTGGCATTGCGGGTACACTTTTTGATCAGCATTTTTTGAATAATCGGCACGTTTTCCAATGGAATTTCAACTCCCAAATCGCCACGGGCTATCATAATGGCATCGGTCTCGGCAATAATATCGTCAATGTCATCAATGGCCTCGGGTTTCTCAATTTTGGCCACTATACGGGCGGCCTTGTGTTTGTTTGAAATATAATGCCGCAATTCAATAATGTCACGCGCACTGCGCACAAATGACAAGCCAATCCAATCCACGTTAAGTTCCAAAGCAAAATCCAAATCTTCAATGTCCTTCGGGGTGAGCGAGGGCAGGCTTACTTTTGTATTGGGTAAATTCACCCCTTTTTTTGACGAAAGCACACCCCCGTGCAGCACCCGCGCCACCACTTCGTTCACACCATTGGTTGAAATACATTCCAGCGAGAGCTTCCCATCGTCAATCAAAATTTTATCGCCCCGCTTAACATCTTTGGCAAAGTCCTGGTAGGTCATGTATACCTTTTGGGCATTGCCCATGCATTTTTCATTGGTAAAAATCAACTGGCTGTCGTTGGCAATATACACGCTGTTGTTTTCCACCTCGCCAATGCGCAGCTTGGGGCCCTGCAGGTCAACCAGTATACCGGCACTGCACTGCAATTCCTTTGAAATGCTGCGCACGTGCTTAATTACCTCCTGGTGTATATCATGCTTGCCGTGGCTCGCGTTCAACCTGAAAACATTTACGCCTTCTATCATCAACTGTCTTAAAATTTCAGGGCTTTGTGAGGCTGGTCCAACCGTAGCAACAATTTTGGTTTTCTTCATAGCACTAAAATAACAAATTTTCAATTGATCTCACTTCCTGCGTATTTATTTCAAAAGCCGTAAGCACCTGGTCACTTAGCCTTAACTTTCCAATAACATCATCAGTATTAACAAGTAGGTTCTCTTTGAGCATCATCAGGTAGTCAATATGCTTCAGTTCGGGCAATAAAAATCCGTTGGCATGCTTGTTCGGCATCAGGTAAAAGTCAATCCGGGTTTCCTCATCAGGGTAATTGTACACATCAAAAACCAGCTTGATTTTTTTCCGGTTATCAATAATTTCTATGGGCTTGTTGGTGTTGGCAAGCTTTAACCGCATAACCTGGTTCAGGCTCCAGCAAAGGCGGTAAATTTTGGCGTGGCTGCTTATACCAATCAGTAAAAAATCAACCAAAGCATCATCGTCTTCGTCAAGCGTGAATTTTGCCATGCATGAAAGGTACGAGGTTAATCTGTATCGCTGAAAATAGATACAGGTAAATAGTTAATAGTTATTAGTCAATATTGCCTAAACACATTAATATTCAATAATTTGTCAGGTGTTACTAAAAAGTCAAGTGACAGACTGGTGACAAATATAGCAGAAAAGCACATAAAGAAAGGCTAGGAACTGCTAAGGTGTTTTTAGATTGGTTTTGGTTTAGGTGTATTATCTAAACCCGGCAATATTTCAAAGAGCTAAGCAAATATAATTAAAAAAATTGATTCTACAAACACCTATTTAGGCTGCCTTTTATACCAGCTATAGAGTATATACCTGTGCAATACTTTTAGTTCATCTTGTGTTATAAGGAAGGTCATGTCGTATTTTTGTTGGGACATGACTCTAAATATTAAAACTAAAATTGAGGCTGAAAAAAGAATTAAGGTCTCCCCCTTCAGAAAGGAGATCAGGAAAACTACGCCTCATAAACGCAATAGTTATTTCGAGATTATTTATTTAACAGCCGGTAAAGGCTATCATAGGATTGATTCAAAAAAATATATCGTATGTGTTCGTAAAGAGAATGTACCTTTTATCCAATCTGACATCCCTCAGCTAAGATTATCTCCTATCAGATACAATAAACAATGAGGCTGCTCTCGAAAATAACTCACACAGACAATTCTAAAACTAGCATTTTGATTCGGTTAATGGTAGGTGCTGTTTTTTTATCCGAAGGAATTCAGAAATTTCTTTTTCCTGACGCGGTGGGAGCCGGGCGTTTTGAAAAGATCGGATTTGATAATCCTGAATTTTGGGCAGCCTTTACCGGCTGCTCTGAAATTATCTGTGGTAGTCTTGTTTTAATAGGATTTCTAACAAGGCTTGCTGCCTTTCCTTTGTTTTTTATTATGATCGTGGCATTTATCACCACAAAATATCCCATTCTTATAAATAAAGGGTTTTGGTCTATGGCGCACGAATACCGAACAGATTTTGCCATGACCATTGGAAGTATATTTCTTTTGATTAGAGGTGGAAGAGCATTAAGTATTGATAAACTGATCACGAATAAGCTATGGAAATAGTTATTATTTCAATTGTGGCATTTGTTGTCGCAATTCTTACATTCTTCTCCGGCTTTGGACTTGGAACGATTCTCACTCCCGTATTTATGATATTTTTTCCGGTAGATCTTGCGATTGCGCTTACCGGAATTGTTCACTTTTTAAATAATATATTTAAACTGGCTTTAGTTGGAAGGAAAGCTGATAAAGAAATTCTGATCCGGTTCGGGATTCCTGCAATTATAGCCGCTGCAATAGGCGCATGGTTGCTATTAAAGATTCCTGACGTTAAGCCTCTGTTTTCCTATCAGTTATCAGGGAAAACCTTTGAGGTTTACCCTGTAAAGTTTATTATTTCTCTTCTTTTAATATTTTTTGCCATCCTTGATCTTGTTCCTTTTTTGAATAAGTTACATTTCGGAAAGGAAAAGTTACCGCTAGGAGGAATACTAAGCGGATTCTTCGGTGGTCTCTCCGGCAATCAAGGCGCATTGAGAAGTGCATTCCTGATTAAAGCAGGATTGGCAAAAGAAGTATTTGTCGCAACCACTGTCGTAATTTCTTGTTTTGTTGATCTCACAAGGCTATCCGTTTATGCAACAAGATTTATAAAGTCGGGATTGGAAGAAAATATTGGATTAATAAGCATTGCCACTCTATCTGCCATTGCAGGGTCGTTTATAGGCAATAGATTATTGAAGAAGGTCACTTTAAAATTCATTCAGATACTTGTAGCAATAATGCTTATTATGATATCAATAGCCTTGGGTGCAGGATTAATATAAAAACAAAAGACAGAAATATGAGAAAATCAAATCGAACATTTTTTAAAGGAACTTTTCTTTTAATACTTTTAACTTTTACCACCGAAAGTTTCGGTTTTTGGGTGGTAAATTTTGGAACAGCGAGAACATTAGCACCCAGGAAAGTTGGTTTTGCAGCGGGAATGGGCGGACAAATGGTATTTTTAGGCGATCCCCAACTTACCAGTGCATTTTTCACAATACCTCATGCAGGCTTCCGGTTCGGTCTTATCAATAGACTTGACGCAGGCTTACGCCTTGCACCAATACCGCTTCCGTTTTCCACAGTCGGTCCGGGTTTTGGAGTTAATTTAGATGTAAAGGTTTGCCTTACGAAACCTGAAAGCAAGATAGATTTTGCTGTGGTTGTCGGTGCCGGAGGTGCTCACGTATTAATTGAAGACAAGACGCGATACGCTTACAGTCCTAACGTTGCCATTTTAACCACATATAATATTAACGAAACAACGCACTTTACCACGATGGGCCGTTTTGTAAATCTTGCTATTCCAACAGCTCCTTTGGGCGCAAATAAAAATTTCGTTAACATATCCGGAGTTTCGTTTGGTCTTAAAAAAGACATTCGTTCAAATATTTCCATCCTACCTGAAGTGGGTGCATATTGGTATGATGGTCAAATTGGCGGTACGGGAAAAAGCGGGCCAGGATTTCAGTATGGATTGATGATAGCGACAAGCTTTTAAAAAAATATTAGTTTTAGCGACAACTTTTTTCCGAAAAGCCAATTTTAGTTTCCCAAATCGAATGTTTATGACAATTTGACACACTTGTGCCTTGTAATAGTAACGGCCTGATATTTGTCCCATTGACATACAAAACCACCTAAATTTATGGCCAAATTTGACCAGCCTATTGAAAGTTTTATTAAAAAGTTTGTTACTGACTTAGAGGAGGGCAATGTTGCCATTTTTGCGGGAGCCGGCATGTCAGTATCTGCTGGATTTGTAAACTGGTCCGAACTATTACGCGACATCGCGAACGATCTGCATTTAGATGTTGATAGGGAATGGGATTTAATCTCTATTGCCCAATATCATTTTAACGAAAAGCGCAATAGAGATGCCATCAATCGAGCAATTTTAGAAGAGTTTTCAGCAAAAACCGAATCAACGGAAAACCACAGAATTTTAGCCAAACTGCCAATCCATACTTACTGGACTACCAATTATGACATTTTAATTGAGCAGGCATTGAAAGAGGCGTTTAAGATTGTTGATGTAAAATATGACAAAGACCAGCTTCAACTAGCCAAGCCTCGCAGAAACGCTACAGTCTATAAAATGCACGGTGATGTTGAGCATCCTACAAAGGCAATTATCACAAAACAAGATTTTGAGACTTACCATAGGACCCATGAACCATTTATTACGGCTTTAAGCAGCGATCTCACATTCAAAACTTTTTTGTTTATAGGTTTCAGCTTTACAGACCCTAATCTGGACTACGTGCTTAGCAGGTTAAGCATCCAGTTTGGTGATAATGGCAGGCAGCACTACTGTTTTATTCGTAAGTGCAGCCGGGCAGATTATAAAACTGAGGACGAATATAACTATGAATTAAGGAAACAGACTTTAAAAGTAAATGATCTCAAACGATATAAAATTGAGGCTCTACTGATTGACAAGTATTCTCAAATTACTGAGATATTAAGTGAGATCGAGCAGCGTTTTAAAAAGCGAACAATTTTTATCTCAGGAAGCGCAGAAGAATATGGTACAATGGATTCTCATGCGGCCCAGAATTTTATTCATCAGCTCACTAAACAACTGGTCTTTAATGGAAACACAATAGTAAACGGTTTTGGCTTAGGAGTTGGTAGTGCGGTAATTAACGGTGCTTTAGATGCCGTGTATGAGAAACCGCACAAGCATAGCGAAGAACAGTTAATAATGCGTCCATTCCCTCAATTTCCTACGGGTGATAAAGACCTCAAGGTTCTCTGGCGCGAATACAGATATAAAATGATCCCCTATGCGGGAATTTCTATTTTTATTTTTGGGAACAAGAAAGATCCTAAAACGGGTAAAATAATTATTGCTAATGGTGTCCGGCAGGAATTTGAAATCGCCACTGAATTAGGACTTATTCCTATACCTGTTGCGGCCACTGGTTACATGGCTCAACAGATTTATGAAATTGTAATGGCTGAACCTGGCAAATATTATAAGGCGTACGAACACCAGGTGGTGCCTATCATTAAGGAACTGTCGGACCCAAATCTTCAATCGGAAGAAATAATAAAAAAAATAATAGACATCATTAAAATTCTTAAAACCTAAAAATCTATGGCTAGAAGAGTATTTTACAGCTTCCATTACGATAATGATAGCTGGCGTACCTCACAAGTACGTAACATTGGGGTTATTGAAGGTAACAGACCTGCACCAGACAATGACTGGGAAGCTGTTAAAAAAGGCGGTGATCCAGCAATTAAAAGATGGATTGACAACCAAATGTATGGTCGATCCTGTACCATTGTTCTTGTAGGGTCCAATACTGCGGGAAGAAAATGGATTGAATACGAAATAAAGAAGTCCTGGGAAGAAGGAATGGGTGTTGTTGGAATTAGAATCCACAATCTTAAAAACTATGCTCAACAACAATCATATTGGGGGAATAATCCGTTCGCTTTAAGCGCAAATGGCATCTGGTTGGAGGACAAAATCAGTTTACATAATCCACCATATGTTGACAGTAAGGATGTTTATAATTATATAGCAGATAACATTGGAAATTGGACTGAGGAAGCAGTTAGAAACCGTAATAGGTATTAAGTATGTCAATTTTTACTAAAGCAAGTTTTGAGGCAGCAGCGAATAGAAATGCAGGATATAAAAATTTCAGGGCCTACCTTGAGGAAAACAGGAAGTCATATAGATCAACTAAAACAACTAGTGTTTTTTTATCGCACGCACATACTGATAAAGACATTGTACAGCAAGCTGTGACTTTTTTTAGCACCCTTGGAATAAGTATCTATGTGGATTGGATGGATGAAACTATGCCTGATAAGCCCAACGGTGATACTGCTAAACGGATTAAAGACAGAATTCAAGCCAATGATAAATTCATTCTATTGGCTACGAATGCTGCGGTTGCCTCCAAATGGTGCAACTGGGAGTTAGGTATTGGCGATTTAAACAAATTCGATAAAGGAAAGCTAGCCGTTTTGCCTTTGGCGGATAACAGTGGCACATGGCAAGGAAATGAATACTTGCGGCTTTATCCGAGGATAGAGTACGGTTCCACGAATTCTAGTGATTTATGGGTTTGGCACCCAGATCGGTTTTTACCAGAATATTTAAGAACTTGGTTAATGAAATAATATGGCAAGAAAGGTATTTTTCAGTTTTGCTTATGACGATGTCAAGAACTTTAAGGTTAATGTTGTTCGCCAAAGTTGGCTTTTAAATAAAGAAAATACATTTGTTGATGGTTCTATTTGGGAAACGGCAAAAAAAAAGGACCCTGAATCTCTCAAAAAACTGATAAATGAAGGGTTAAATAATACATCGGTTACCACCGTTTTAATTGGAGAAGATACCGCAAATAGGACATGGGTCAACTATGAAATAATAAAGAGTTTTGACCGGGGAAATGGAATTCTTGGTATTCATATTAATAGAATAAAGGGGCGAACCGGATTAACAACCAGGGGACAAAATCCACTTGATCGCCTTGGACTTAAAATAGCTGAAGATGGCAGTAAAATATATTTCTTTGAGTTGTTAAAAAACAAATGGGTTCCCTATAATTATTTACCTGTGATTAACAATAAACAGTCGAACACTATTTATTTTGGGGATAGTTGGTGGAGTGGCAACCAGTGGGGTGAGTCTTTCCGATTCTCAGAACTTTTTGAAACGTACTGTTGGGCTTTCAATGAGGGATATACAAACTTTTCGGATTGGGTGGAGGCCGCAGCCAAGCAGGCCGGTAGATAAATATTTATGTTCTACTAGTTTTCATATTTAGGAAGAAGTTAGATTGTAAAAATATGTGTTTTGTATTGCCACATTTCTAATACTTTCGAAGGAAAAAAGTGGTTGAATTAACTCTAATAATACTGAACCGCGACTCAAAAAACGCTATGATGCCTTTTTATGTCGGTTATACAGGTTATATACCTGCGCAGTACTTTGAATCTCATCCTGTGTCCTGATCTTCCCGCTTTTTACCCATTCGGTTAATTCCTGTTTGTCAAAGTACAATTTGTTGCCCTTTTTGGAATGGGGGATAAGTCTTTTGGATGTCTTTTCGTAGATAGTATTTACCTCCAGCTTTAAGAATTTTGCGGCTTCCTGTATATCCATCGGTTCACTGGATGGTTTTGTATCCCCGTTTAGCCCGGTGAGCACCTCGCTGACGATTGATTTCAAAAGTGTCCTAAATTCTTCCTCTGTGAAACTGGTTAAAATTGTTGCCATGTTATTTGATAGATTTATTTGTAATGTCTTGGTTAACCTGTATGGATAGCTTGATTATGGAGTTATACAGTGCTGTCAAGTTATTTTTGTCTGAAATTTCCTGCAATTGTTCCTGAGTAAGCGATTTTCTTATTTTTTCCGCACTGTAGCCTGTAAGCAGTTCAAATGCCTGGGCAGCCTTATTGTTATTTAGGTAATCGCCCGAAAAAGTGATTTGTGTTTTTTGCAAGTAATGAATAAGCAGCGTTGTCTGCTCCTGACTAAGACAAGTAAGCCTGTCACCTTTTTGCCGTTTCGGCCTTCCCTTAATTACCGGAAAACCGCTTGGAACTTTATATTCGGGTTGTTTAATACACTCTGACCACAGGTTGACAGCCTGCAATTGCAAAGGAGTAAGCAAAGAACCATGTTTGAGCAGTAAGAGAGATATGAAACGCTGGGTTAATCCGGCATCAAGAGCGCATTGTAAAAATTGTCCGATTTGCAACAAGTCCAATTGCCTCACACGATATGCAAACAGCGTATCAAAAAAAGGATCTGTTGAAACAATTGGCACATTTGCCCAAATATCCAGCCATTGCCCACGACCCAGATTAATAAACCGTTCAGGATAGACAGGCATTATATCGGCCATTGATGCTGACCTTTCAGAAGCTAAAATATCCTTCTCCGATGCAACCAGTCTCTTTGCATGTAAAAAACAGATAATTACCTCTTTATAATCACGGAAACTACCTTTAAAGTTTAGATATTCCCAAGTGGTCAGATGGTTTAAGTTGATTTGTACCATAACGCTGCAAACCAACACAAACCTGCTTATACGTTTTGCTGGTTTGCAACTTTTTACTATGAATTTAGAAAATGTTTAAGAAATTTTACTTTTTTGGGTTGATTTGCATTTTACATTTACCATACAAATAAGTATGGTCTTCATCAATTTTTCCGCATGAAGCGTTTGCGAGCAAAGCAATAATCCAAAAATTAACTATGTATATTCCGCTTTCCAAATCAGTAATTGAAATTTCCTCCTTTTCACCAGTAAACGTGCGGTTAATCACCATTTTCCATCGCTTGTAAGCACTTTAATGTTTTGGTTAGGGTTGGGAGTGCCAAAAGACACTGTAATTTTGTCGGTTGCTGGATTCGGATAAATTCAATGATGCAGAAAATTAATGTTGTCCAAATAAACCAGGTATGAAAATAAACATGAGTGTTGAAGAATTTTTGTGAGTTAATTACTCGTTTCAGGAAAACCATATCGTTCAATGCAAAAAGAAAGCCAGCATTAACAATGCTGGCCTTAAATTGATTTTACTTTATTCCTTTATCTGACCCTTTTTTATTGCTGTTTTAAACCCGTAATAACTTATAAGGTAAACAAAGGCATATCCAACAATATGACCTAAAATAAGAAAAGGAATTCTATCATTCGGCCCTGGATTGATTAATCGGTATGTCATTCCTGTTGATGCAGATGCAATCAAAAAAAACAAGTTTGTCTGCATCCATACTTTTTTCTTTGTTTCTTTTGTCATAATGCTTAAATGTTGGTTGGTATTAAAATTACGAAATATTTTTAACGTAACCAATGGCTAGCCAAAAAAATAATCCCAAACATTAGATACAATGGCATACGATGAGCCTAAGAAACCACCTGCGAGTCCTCCTCCAAGCCAACCAGCAAAGGTGCCTACGCCCGGCAGAGTGACTGTGCCACCAGTATAACCTACATGGGCACCATAACAAAACCCCGCAGCATCGGCACCTGCAATACTTGCTTTTGCCGCATTACTATTGTCGCCACCCTGACCGTTTGTTAACAAATCATTCCAATCATCAATATTGTCATTCCAGTAAGCGAAAGAGGCTTCAAAAACATCTGCTGTACCTTTACCTATTTCCTTTTCAGGCGATGACAGGTTGCTATTGCACCATGTTTTAAAGCCATTAGCAAGCGTGGTAGCCCCTGATGTACTCGTTACATTTAACGCATTATTCATAAACGTGTTAAATCCGGTTCTGAAAGTTTGCGATAATGAGGTGCCAGCAATTGCAGTTCTTAAATCTGATAAGTTTGTAATACAACCGTCATTGTCATCAAAATAATCACTGACAGCTATGGCATTATTGCGGTGATATGTTGCATCGTCACCTCCAATATTTTCATTAAGAATCGTTCTAATTGAGTTATCTAATTCGGTTTCATCCATATTGCCAAAACCCTCCTCAGCCACATCAGCCGAAAGCTGGTCATATATAAGACCCATATAATAGTTATGCCATTCGCCTGCTCCATTTTCATCAAGAGTAACTTGTGGCATGTCTTTTAATACCATGTTAAAATGGCCACCGGTTTGTGATGGATTAGCAGACATTGGTTTTTCTTCCTTTGAGCAAGCCGCAAGTAAAAGGCTGCCCACAAATAAACTTAAAATTGATTTTTTCATTTTTGGATTTTTTAATTAAATACTTTGTTGCTTAGAGACTTTTTTCTGGCAGAAAAAAGTCAAAATTTTTACATAGCTCGCTTTGTAATTACCTCCTTTCTTTACTTAATTTAAATAAGGAGCGAGGGTACTTACATAACCTGTGAGTGCGGAGTCAAAGCCGTTGTAACAGATTAAAGTAATACCCACGCCATAATGTGCGTATTGCCTAATTCTCCCGTTACAATTGTAAACTTTGACTTTTCACTCCCAGGAGAAGCAATATTTAATTTTTTCTTTCTTAATTATTTTATGCGTTTATATCTTTTAAATATCCCCTAAAAAAATCAGCGTGGGTTAGTTACAATGCTTGTTGTAGAAGGGGTACGAAACCCTTGCAGACAAGTAAAGTAACGCCCACGCCTTACGTGAGCGTTAACCATAACTCGCCTGTCTGCTTTGAAATTTCGTACTTTTCTACAACAGGTCCGCTTTAGCTAAACGCTATTCCTTAATATTATCTATGCAGCTCTTTGCTGCTCCTTGCATCAACTAAATAAAGAAAAAAAAGAGTATCTCCAACAAGACACTCAAAAAATGCGTAGAAATACGGTAAAAATGCGTAGAAATACGGTTGTCCATATTTTTAAATTCCTTCACTAAACATTTGATTTTCTTTATACAAATCTTTTTTTTCTTTTAACCATATTAAATACAATTTGTAGTGGTTAGGAATTACGGTAAACGACCGTATTTTGCGCATTTTTCGGACTTGCTTTTAGCACTTAAATTTTTTTAGGACGGGACATTGTTACGGTCATGTGATAAGTATGTGAAGGGAATGTGAAGGGCATGTGTATTTAATGCGTTACGATGCGATAAGCATTTGTCTGCCAAGTGTTAAAATTAGCGAAACCACAATTCAGTTGCGCCTGGAGAATTACACATGTAAGAAATCAGAAAAAAATGTATTTCGCACGTCTAAACCATTAACTTATTTTGCTGTAATAATGCAGGATAAATGAAAGTACCGCTAACTGCTTTGAAATCCAGTTATTATTTTTAAATTTTGTATAAACCTAAATTAAACTATATTATGTTAGTAGTTACTGAAACACCTGTAGAAGTCCGCAATTACACTATCGGAGAACTGGCGCAAAAGTACGGCATTGATCCACGAACCTTGCGTAAGAGACTGGAGCCATTTTCAGAAAAACTTGGAAAGATTATCCGCGGGCAACTGGATTACCACCAGGTATTGATTATCTTTAAGGAATTAGGCCCGCCCGGTGTAAAGGTTGTAGAGGAATCGTTAGTGGATGGATTTACCGTTGTATGCCTTGAAAAAAACAAAACAATGTACGTGTTGCCAAAAGTGGCATAAATTAATATCAAACACCTTTAACTCTCTTTAACCTGCCTTTGACAAGGCAGGTTTTTTTATGCTTTAAAATTGCACGAAACAACATCTTTCCGCAAAATACAGCATAATTCAGCAAAACCCTTTAAATGCAGTGCAATCCGGTAAACACTTACCCGGCTTTTACACAACCTTTGCATAACAATTACACAATACAATGAAATATCAAAACACCCGTGTTGTACATCCCCAGACTATGCGTTTCTGGGTAAACAATACATTAGATTTCGCTTGCGGCCTGTTGTGGCCGGGTCAAAAATTTTCACTCCTGGAAATGCGCTGCGCCCGCAAAGGCATTGAGGAGTATTACAATCAAATCCCGCCAGAAGATTTTGCCGGGCAGATCGAAAATGAATTTTCCATTATGTGTCTGCGGATTAGTTTTCTGTCTCTTTCCTCCAGTCACATATTACCGCCATCGGAACTGTTCAGCCCTAGTCATCCCGGCAACATCGTTTATAAAAAGCGTAATATTTTCACCACGTTCGGCCCGGTATACTATAGCCTGAACTAACTAAACCAAACCATTTTTCTCTTATGGAATTAACACCCAAACAGGGTGAAGGGACTACTATTGCCCTGAAACCCTACTCCACGCAGGAGCTGGCAGACCTGTACGGCATATCGGTACATACATTCAAAAAGTGGATCGCGCCTTTCAAAGAATCGCTCGGAAAAAAAATAGGCTGGTACTGGAGCATTCCCCAGGTGAAGATCATTTTTCAAAAACTTGACCTGCCCAGCGTGATTGTCATACCAAACAACTAAGAAGTACATGCAATTTTCTAAAACAGTTTATACAAAACGATACAAAAACAAAAGTACTGAGCAAAGCGCAAACCCATGTCAGGACACGGTTTCATCTTTGTACCCTGAATTGATAACAACACATAAACACACACCTCAAATTATGGACATGAGAACGCAACAGGACACCAGCACCAATATATTTCTCACCGCAGCCGTGGTGCTGGCTAACGTAGATTATTCGGGCCTGCTCGAATACGGGTTAAAGGCAGCAATAGGCGGCATGATATGGATGGGCTTTAAGCTGGCAGGCGATGGTATCAGCAATTACTTACGCAAACGCAACACAAAAAAATGAAGACCTGGGCAAAGTGGACCATTGGTTTGGGAACAGTTGGTGTAGGTACATTATGCGTGTACCTGTACAGGCTCAGTAAAACCAATAACGGGCTTGATGTTATTCCAAGTGTGCGTGTGCATTCCCTTTACCCTTTCACGCTGGCGATTGATGCTGAAATCAAGAATCCGACCAACACAGCCATTACAGTTATGCAACCTTATGTAAAACTGTTTTACAAAGATACCCCGGTAGGTACATCAAACCTTGTGAATACTGAAATACCCATACCCAAATACGGAAGTGTCAAACTGCCTCAGCCGATCATGCTGACTATACCGCTGCTTGGGTTGTTTTCCATTGGTGGTACGCTGCTGAATGATCTTACAAGCGGGCAGCCCATCAAATTAAAAGTTCAGCCCTTTACGAGCCTGAAAACACCCGTGGCGTGGAAAACAATTACGCTTGACCCGCTTGAAATAACCCTGAATAACCCTGCGCCCAAAGCATGACCGCAACCGAAGGAAAATATAACACGCTAAGTCTTGCGCCCTACAGGCGCCTGTTCCCGCCTGCGCGCGTGGTTGACATCACGGTGAAAAAAAGTGCAGACGTGTCGGACACGGTGGCCTTCATTCCTGAGATCATCAGTCAAACGCGCTGGCAGGTAAAGGATTTTGTGGAGACAGAACTGAGGGGCATGTCAACCGAGGATGCACTAATTAAATTATGGTATTGGGTCAAATGCCACATTCCATACGCGCCTGACCAGCGCGGTAAAGAGCAGGTAAAAACCCCGCGCAGGACGGTGCATGATGCCTGGCAGGGCAAAGGCTCGGATTGTGACGACATGACCACATTTGTTTCCTGCTGCGCAAGCTGGCTGGGTGGAATTAAAGAAATAATTCATACGATCTCCAAATACGGAGGCTCTGGCTGGCAGCACATTTACCCAACGGTCATTTTACGCAATGGCAAAAGGATTATCATGGACTGCGTAACAGATGCCTACAATTATGAAAAACCACCAACACAAAGAGAAGAACACATTATGGACTTAGAATTATTAGATGGAATTGACGACTGGAACGAGCTTGGCAAACTGAATTTAAAGAGCGTTGTTCAGAATGTTACCAGTGCTGTAAAAACCGCTGCCAGCAATGCGGGTAATGCCATCCAGACAGCCGTTAAGAAAACAGGCGAAGCAATCAAGGATAAAGCGGATGATATACTGCACGCTGTCAACAAGGTTAATCCTGCAACTGTCCTTCTGCGCAACGGTGTGCTGGCTGCCATGAAGGTAAACATGATGAATGTGGCGGGCCGCCTGCGCTGGGCATACCTGTCTGATGCCAACGTTGCCAAAAGCGGCATTGACAAAGGCAAACACGACAAACTCAAAAGCATTATGGCTAAACTGGAAGATATTTTCCACGGAGCCGGGGGCGAACCCAAAAACCTGAAAGCGGCTATACTGGAAGGTAAGGGCAACAAAGATCATTCAGTCGCGGGACTGGACACCTTGAGTATTTATTCGCCCCTGTCTGAAGTACTGGGACCTGAGATATACCACGAAGAATATGCCAGCGTGCAGGGATTAGGTGAGCTGGGTGAAGTGGCAACAGCCACCAGCATGGCAGCAGCCACGGGAGCCATAGCCACGATTGCGGCATTGATTAAGCAGATTGGGAACCTGTTTCCCAAGGGAACGCCTGGGGCAGCAGATTTTGATGCAGGAGACTCAGAAACACCCGATGCACCCGGCACCCCTTCCACTGCCTCGATCCTCACCACGATTAGCAGTGCAGTCAATACCGTTAAACAGGTTTTGCCTGTTGTGCCCGGCAAACCTGTAGTGCCGCCTCCAACGCACGGGCCGGTATATGTGACAAAAGAACTGCCCGCGTTGGTTGCTCCCGCTAAAACAGGTGTTTCATTGACTCAGCAGCGTAACGGGGCCGTCCCAGCAGCACCCGCAGTCACTACACAGTTTTCCCCTCAAACCCTTCCCGTGCAAGACGAAAACACGCAGGTTTTTGTAAAGCCCACGGTTGCACCGCCACAAAATTTTGTGCCCATGCCCGATGATGCTGTAAAACCTGCCACAAACACCGATGATAAAAAACCTGCCGCAAAACCTTCGTGGGTGCTGCCCCTTGCCATCGGGGGCGGAATCCTTGTACTGGCAGGAGCAGGCTACATGATCTACCGTGCCTCGCAAAAAAAGAAGCTGAAAGGCCATAGCAGCGATGCTGTAGACGGAACGGGTGATGAGATGGGCTATGTACTGGTTGAGGAAACAAGCCCGTCAGAAACGCCCAAAAAGCCTGAAACGGAAACAAGCCCGCTTGAAGGTTTTGTACTGGTAGAAGAAACAAACCCCACGCAAGCACCACTAAAAGCAGAATCCAGCCCGCCCGAAGGTTTTGTACTGGTTGAGGAAACAAGCAACGAAGAACCTGAGCAGCTAACGGCAGTACCACTTATGTAAAAACATTTAAACACGAAATAAAACAAATATGAGCAATAATTCTTACGAAAAGAAAGCCGTCAAAAAAGGTCTGCTTGGCTCGGTCAACGAAAGCCCGGCAACCAAGGGCAATATTTCATCCACACTCACACAAACCGGGCTTGACCTGCTTTTGGGAGGCATTGCAGGCAGCTTTGTGGGGAGCCTTGCAGGACGATATTCCCTGCTTGGCGGGGCAGTGGTAACTGGCGCAAGCTATTACATGGGAAGCCGCTTAGGAGCATCCTTTGGCATCGGTATCATGTCGGGAGGATATTTCAGCATCGTAAACGGTGTAGGTAGTCTTGAAGGGACAACAATGGACAACATCAAAGCGCGCTCCAAGGTGTTTGCCGAAGGTCTGAAACAAAAACTATTCCTGGACAAGATTCTCAAAAGCAAAAAAACCGATGCTGCCACAACAACCACTTCTGCGACTGCGGCACAATCCCAGCCTGTAAGCGGAACCGAACAGGTACGGTATTTCATGTACCCCCAAAGCGATGCGCAGGTGCAGGGACCGGGCGAGCTGGATATGTCTGCCCTTGACCGCCTCAATGCACAGGTAGCCGAAAGCGCAAAGGCATATAAAGCCCAGTCCAAAGAGAATCCGCAGCAGGTTTCAGGACTTGCAGGCGTACTTGGTGACCTGCTCACAGAACGCATACTCTAACCCCCGAAGAAAATATCAAAACACTTTCCCGCTGGGGCCAACACCTATAGCGAGCAGGGATAACTCACGCATAAAAATTTAAAAAACACACATTAAAACACACACATTATGTTAGGATTATTAGAAGGCATTGACGAGTACAACAACGCAGGTGCGTTGCTCGGACTTGAAGGATTGGACAACGATGAGCTGCTTGGCGCGCTCAGGCAAATGAATCCTTTGCAGCGGCAAAAGACCATCAACAAACTGACCGCCCCTCCGGTAGCCTCCAAAGGCTCAAGGGCCGAAATGGAAAAACATTTCGCTGAACTACCCGACCACATCCGGGAAGGACTGCTCAAAGGTGAACTACGTTTGGCCGACACCGTTATTTACAGCATCAAACCCGTGCTTGGCCTGACCACAAAATTTTTTGAGACGCAGGATGATATGGAGAAGGGACTGCGCTCGGTGAGCAACGCCAAGCTCCAACGCGGACAGGCGCTGCTGGTTTCAGGTATCATCATGCTTGCGGGCGTTTCAGCAGACGCAACCAAGGCAAAAGTAATCGGCACCGCATATGACAAAATTGAAACGTTCCCGGCTATTGCCAATGGTGAATTTTCCCTGAAGGCAAACAAAAAGCAGATCGTACCTGACACCTCCAACAACGTCTTCAAGACCTCCAACATGAACATGGTCCCCATCGGGTATTACAAGCTGGCAAACCCGCGCATCATTCCCGATGATGTCCAGATCGAATTCACTATGGAACTTGGGTCGATGGAAGCCATCGCAGCCAATACACACGTGTTTGTCGGATTGCACGGCACAATTACAACACCTTAACCCACACACCATACCCACACACACTAGCAGACCCGCTATCTGGAAAAAGACGCGGGTTTGCTTTCACCAAAAACACTTAAACAATGAGTAAAACGCTTAAAAAACGCTTCGATATTCTGGTTACCGATGAGGAAGGCAAGTTTTCAGAAACCTTTGAACTGGACAAGGACATTACGGCAGTTAAAGGTCTGCTGCTGGCTTCTGACCGTGATGACCTGCTTTATTTCAGGGGCAGCCAGAAAATCCAGATCAATTCCGAAGAAATTTTCCCCGAAGACTACGAATCAAAACTGCTCATGTCGGGCATTAACGTAGCCCCTGGCGAACGGTTTTATGACTTAGGTGGAGTTGGCACGGGCAACCGCGTAGTTAAGGTGGAATTTAAAGACAACCAAACCACTCAGGCAAGTTTTGAGCCTTACAGGGTATCGCTTTACCTGGACTGTATCACCAATTAGTTGTAAGATCATGTTCAGGGATAAAGTCATATCACGTAAAATCATAGTCAACAATCAGGAAATGGTGTATTTCTCCATTCGCCTGCCGGATAATGCCACTCAGATGATCGGTGTTGAATATGGCGTAAGGTTTTTAGGAGACGTGTCATTACCGGAGTCAGCCGATAGCCACGTCAGCAGTTTTGCAATTGCGCTGCCTGTAACTGTGGGCAACTTAAGGCTGGAGCATCCCGGATGCAGCGGACTGTTTTATTCAACAAGCGTAAAAGCTCCTGATACCCTTATAGGCTTCGGTGATTTTTCTATAGCGGCCTTGTTTAAGCCGCAGGTTTTCACCCACGCAAAAAAAAACCTTGAAGATCCTGTACTGGTTCCAAAACAGGCAAGATTGATTACTGGTATTTACCAAAACATAGCACGCACCAGACATGAACTTTTGGTGCACCTGTGGTATGCTATCGGAAAAGGAGGTACAGCATGAATGCCGCTATCATTCCTTTTTACATCGACAGCCGCATGAAAGAGCAGGGCCATTGCAACGGTTACGTCATGCGGGTAAAACATTACGTGATTGGCCCGCGCCAGACTGTTAAGGTCCCGGCTTACGGTGAAATTTTTATCCTGCTCGAACCTGTACCCGATGTGAAGATAGAAAGTGATTTAGGTGTTTTCTCCAATACTGGAATGGCACCGGAGCAGCAGCATGAACACACCGGGCAGATTCTACTAACCAACCTGAGCAGTAACGGTAATTGCGACGTGCAGTTTGTTCAGGCCATTCCTTTAGATGCACACCCTGAGGATTGCACACCCTGTAATAATACCCAATAACCATGAGAGAAAAATTTGAACAAAATAAAGTAAACCTGCTCCAGCGCTATTTACAACAGCAGGCAGAAAAGAATGCCTCAAGGTATTTTGAAATATACGTGGACAACCTCAAGGTCGTGCCAAAGACCAATGACGTAAACGAGTTTGAGACCTATCATGAGTTTATTACGCCCGATACTAAGCTGCTCAAAATATTGATTTATTCCACCTCTGCTACTTCTCCCAGGAACGAGCCGCATTATTACTATTTTGCTGACGAAAACCCTGTGCAGCCTGCGGTGCAGACATTAAGCGGGGTTGAGATTGACCAGCGGCTGAGTGAAAAAATTTCAGCCGAACGGCAAAAGTGGGAGGCAGACCAGCAGGCGAAAGAATTTTCCGAAACACGTAAAAAACTTTCCGAAGCCGAAGAATACATAGAGAAGCTGGAAAGCCAGCTAAGCGAATACAAAGGCAAAAAGTTGCACTGGGGCGATGTGAATCTGGGGGAACTGGCCTCAGTGATGCTCGAAGGTTTTGTAAGGCGCAACCCGCAACTGCTCGCCAAACTGCCGGGAGGTGAAAATCTGGCAGGCATTATTGAGATGGACAACAAGGAAAAATTACAGATTTCCCAGCAGCCCGTTGCAGAAGCCAGTTTTTCAAAAAAGAGCGATGAAGTCTCGGCAGAACACGGGCCGTACATCCAACTGTTAAAACAGCTTGAAACCTGTTTTTCGCAAGGGGATTTAAACACGGTCATGAAAATACTCGGTGTGCTCATTGAGCAACCCCAGCACCTTCCCACAGTAGCAGACCTGTTAGGCATCAACTAACCGCAACTCCATCACCATTCACGCACAAATAATTCAATATGAGCAAATTTACCTACAACATCACCCTTTCAGCGGTGAGTGAAAAAGAAGCTGAATCAAAAATGCGCGCGCTTACAGTGCTGGCAGCGCGCCTTACTGAAAAGGAAATTTCCAAACTGGCCGACATCATTCAAAACGACCCGCAAAAAACTGCCCTGGCAAAAAAAGCACTCGGAGTTTAATCCATGACCACACCCGCAACCACATATCCATCCGTTCCCGCCCAGACTGGCATTGCACCCGTATCGCCCAATGCAGTGCCAATGCCTGCTGTGGTTCCTGCGCAATATGTGGCGCCTTACGCTACTGTGCCACCTGCTAATGCAGCAAGTCAAAAATCCTCTATAAAGGAAACGGTGATTTACGGATTGATTGGTGTGGCGGGTGCAGGGATTACTTTTTTACTGCTGCGCAAGGTGTTCCGTGATTTCCGCTCAGGACTGGAAGAAAAAAAGAGTATGGACACGGGCAGCGAAGCCAACACAGCCAAGCAGATTAACAAAGCCCTGTACGATTACTGGACCGGAACTGACGAGGAAGAACTGCGCAGGATACTGAGCAGTGTCAAATCACAGCAGCAATGGCAAAAGATCGGGAATTCCTACCACAGCATGTACAACAAATACCTGATGACGGCACTGGAGGAGGAATTGTCAACCACGGAGTTTAACGAAATGAACGCGATCATAAACTCCAAGCCGGACAAGGAAGGCGGTGCCGTGGCTTCGGAGGTGCAGATAGCCAACTGGGCAAAACGCCTCAATGCCGCAGTCAACCTTTGGTACTTGGGAATGATACCGGGAACGGATGAGGCAGCGATTAAAGCCGTGTTCATGGAAATACCTTCCCAATCGGTTTACGCTAAGGTTGCGGGCAAATACGAAGCGGAGTATGGCACCAAATGGCTCGATGACTTAAAAGGTGATATGGACGATTGGGACGATTATATAAAGATCATTACAGCAAAACCACATTAAACATGCAAACAGTACAAACCCATGATACAGTTATGCCGGGTGCAACCTCTGCGGCAAATCCGGCAACCGCTGCGCTGGTTCCTGAAAAAAAGAAGAACAGTAAAGTAAGAGCAGCCATCATTGGGGTGAGTGTGGTGGCGGCTGGGGTTTGCGGGTATTATTTTTTGTGGCCGCTTTTCAGGCGCAAAGGCACCTCAAATAACAGCAGCGTTGCACCGCAAGCCACCAGTAACACTTCAACCCAAACCAACAGCTACACCCCTTCCCAAACCAGCACTGCACCTGCAAAATCTGTTACCCCGGCACGAAACGATAATTTTCCTCTGAAGCAAGGCAGTAAAGGACCAAACGTAACCATGCTTCAAAACGCGCTTATTGCCAGATATGGCAAAAGTATCCTGCCCAAATACGGTGCTGATGGAGATTTTGGAGCAGAAACAGTTGCCGCATTGAAAAGCAGGGGACTTTCCACGCCAGTAGATCAGGCAACATTTATTTCACTCACCGAAGGAACTAAAATAGATCCTGTTCAGTACGCCAAAAACATTGCAGCGGCTGTACTATTGGGATTCGATAAAGTGCTGCCCTTGCTTCAAAAGATTAAAACAGCCCAGCAGTACAAGGACGTTTCCAACCAGTTCAAGGAAATACGTATAGGACTTATCCGTTACCAAAGCCTGCTTTCTGCCATGTTTCGCCTTTATACAGAATCAGGCCAGCAAAGCCAGTTAAGAAAGGCATTCACAAACATGGGCTTAATCTATAAACCCGATGAGGATACCTGGAAGCTGCCTGATAATCTTTCGGGGTTTGAATTAATCACTACGCAGATCACGCACGTGTGGCCCGATCCCCAAACTGCTGTCCAGGTACCACCCAACATGGTACTGGGGCAGGAAATCGGGCGGCAGGATGATTTTGTCGCATTTGAAAACGGGGGACGCAGATTCCTTGTACCTGCTGCACATGTGCGCTATACCTGACACTTTTTTTAAACACCTAAAATCTATCAATTATGAGGCTAATACGCTACATCGCGGTACACTGTACCGACACCCTTGCATCAGCAACGGTTGAATCCATTAAGAACTACTGGAAAAATCACCTGAAATGGAAACGTCCCGGCTATCACTACATCATCAAGGCCGATGGCGAGGTGGTAAAGCTGCTTGACGAAGAAAAAATTTCAAATGGCGTTTTGGGTTTTAACCCTGTTACGGTAAACATTTGCTACATCGGTGGCCGCACAAAGGAAAAAACCAAAATTGATACGCGTACCGAGGCGCAAAAAGAATCCATGTTTGACCTGCTGGTTGAACTTTCCGAGCGATACCCTGAAGCAGAGATCAAGGGACATTGCGAGTTTCCCGGTCAGGGGGGCAGGACCTGTCCCAACTTCAATGTGAAGGAATGGCTTAGGAATTACACGCCTAAACTGGAGGACAACGACCTGGATATTGCCGCTTAATGCTTGGAGACCTAAAAGCCATATTGTCCGAGAAAAGTTTTGTGCTGTACACACGGCCCTACGAACTGAATATTGTGGGCCTGCGGGGCAATTCCACGGTGCCAAACAGGTTTGATGACCAGATACACGTGTTCTATAAAACCGGGCCTGTAGCGTGGAATTACCATGTTTACAACGCCACCACAGATCCGGGTACCTACTGGCTGAAAAACCCAATGATGCAAAAAGGCACTGCCATACTTGAGCAGGGACAATACCTGAACTGCTATGCACTGGGAATGCACAGGGGCGAATACAATGCGCTGGTACAGGTTGGGCCGGTGGTGGTCATAAGGGATTATGACCGCGATGCGGTGCTGGACTTTTTCAATGGCTCGCGTGACAAGGGCTATCATGGTATAAACATCCACCGCGCTTCTGTGAACGGTACAACAAAATACGTTGACAAATATTCTGCCGGGTGCCAGGTCTTTGAGAACGCCAGTGATTTCAACCAGTTTATACGGCTTTGCGGTGAGCATTCCACGCGTTACGGAAACCGCTTTACCTATACCCTGCTTGATTTCAGAAGCGTGCAAAGGCAAAAACTAAAGCGCATAGCTGTGGGTTCTCTATTCGCTGCTTCGGGCCTTACAGCTTACATCTATTTGAGTTAAACTTTTAAATCCATACACAATGAAACAAAACGAAAAAAACAAAACAAAACGCGATGAACTGAATGCCTTCCTTGATGAACTCAGCCAAATCCTGCTTGGTTCACTCAGGGAAATTCTTTCAACTGAGCCGTCAAGGGAACAACAGTCACCGCCATCGCCTGAACCCCCGCTGGTGATACAGGTCGTTTTCAAACCAAAGAAAGGGGGAATTCTGCGCAGGTTTATCAACTGGCTCTGGTAAATGAAAAAGGGCTTTGACATTTTAAGGGACAAGAACGGGTATTTCAATATCCGGGAAACAGTGACGCTTGTATTTGTTGTTGTGATCCTTGTTAGCTGGATTGGGCAGCAGTTCTTCGGACTTGCTGTACCGGAATATATATTTTACTCGTTCGTGTCCCTTGTCGGGAGTGGCTGTTTTGGATACTCCTTTGAACGAAAACAGATAAAAAACAAATTCAAAAATTTAAAAGAAGATGACAGCGATTAAACAATTATTATTTACCGCACTTGCATTAAGCCTTTTGGTGAGCCTGTATTTCTTTTCCTGCTCCCCGGCTAATGATCCTTCCACTCCCAGCACAAACGTCCCTGCAAAGCAGATCAGGGCAAAGCAACAAAACATTGCAAAGGTTTATCAGCTAAGGGCGCAAGGGCTACAGGCCAAAAATGACAGCCTGCAAATGCAGATTTCTCGTAGCCAAGTCGATTTAAAAGTATTGCGCAAACAAGTACGCGAATTGAAATTTTCGCTTTCTCAAAAACTGAAGGTTAAAACTGAAAATGATACGGGACAGTTGGCACCAGAACGCGCTAGTTTAAAAACGGAAGTGGCCAGCCTCATTAGTTTAACAGACCAGCAGGACAGTATTTGCCAGCAAACTATCGGGCAATACCAGCAGCTTGTATCAGTTAAGGACACAATCATTCAAAGCTGTATGTACCGCACATTTCAGACTGACAGCCTGCTTTCCGAATCACTGGGAGTACAGCTTCAACTGGAAAAACAGTTTAATGCGCAGGCCAGACAGCTAAAAAGAAGAGGGAATGCCGTCAGTGCTTTAAGTGCCGGGCTGCTTGTATTCTCTACTTCGTCACTCATTCTTCTGTTAACCCGCCACTAAAAAAATATGAAGGAAAAATTGATTGTTTCCTCCTGTTCCCTGATCGCCTCGCTGGCCTGTTATTTCTATGCCCGGCATGTAGGTAAGGATGAAGTGCCCTATGTGATGATTGGCGGCTTTATCGGGGCTTACATCGGGGAAACGCTGGTAAGTTTCATCAGTAAAGACAACGATAATAACCCTGACTGAAAACGCTATGGCTATAAAAATTACAGACCAAGGTTCCAACCTCAAAATTGAAGTTGATGATTCGGCAAGGCTGGTTGCAAAGTCTTCGGTAAAAAGTGTTGCCATTATCGGGGATTTTATCAAGATTCAAAGTGACGCATGTTGCGCGCCCTGGGATTATTTGCCTTTCAGTGAAATCAACGAACCGGAAACTGAAACCATTGAGCAAATGCGCGATGCAATAGGCGACCTGTTATTTCAGTACCAACCCTCAACACCAACGGAGGCCGGACTAGCAACCGAGGCCCGGCAAAATGAAGCTATTGGCAAGCTGGAGGAGATAAAGACTACAATTACAACCAACCTTTCGGGAAAAGCTACCGAGGCATTGCAGAACGACCAGGCAACCGCGCTGCAAAATATTTTCACGCTTCTGGGAGCAATCCAGACCACTGTCACCAGCGCAGCGGCCGCGCAGGCTACCATTGGTAAGCAAAATGATACCATCACCTTAATTAGCAACCTTGGCGCACAGCTCACCTTGCTACAGGGGCTTTTGATTTCGCTCATTGATGAACACCTGTTTTTGCTGCCTCCTTCGCGCACAGAGGACGTAACTGCTGAATTACGCTATGAAGGTTTTGCCTTGCCCGGCTCACTCGATGCTGCGCCTGTCTGGGCAATCCGAAAACGGGCTGTATTCCCGCCTAACATAGTGGTTTATTCCTGGGCAGCCGGCTCGCGGACTAAATCACAGGTTTGGAACAATCGCGCAATGCTGGCCTATATGTAGAATTTTTTACTCAATTATCTAACCTCTTAACACCATTCACATGAAATCAAAAAGTAAATCCCGCAAATGTGCAACACCCCTGCATATCCGGCAGGCTGGTCATAACCTGAAGGTCAGGCACAGTTCAAAGGCGGGAACAATTCTTGCCACACTTGGCAAACGCGACAAGATCAGGCGTGTCAATGCCGGGTGCGTGGACGGGCTGGCAGGGGTGGTAAAACTCAAAACCACCCGAACAAAGAATGCCACCAAAACCCTGTATGCTGTACCTGTCAGCGAATTTAAAAAAATTCAGGGATGTTCGATGAAAACTACGCGTAAAGGCCGCAGGCTTGCAGGTACAACAGGCGGAACTTTCAGCCTGAGTGCAAAACAAAAGCGTAACCTGCCTCCTCAACTGCAAAAGGCAATTATCAACCATCACCGAAAGCAAGGTAAACGAATTGTGAATTAATCACCAACAACCTGCTGCAATGAAATAGTTGCAGCAGGTTTTAATCTTTTGAACATGCAGCAGGAAGAAAACTTAAACCAGCAGGTCAGGGAGGAAATCAAAAAGCTGAAAGAGGAATTAGGATACAAAAGCCTCTCAGGTGACAAGCCTGATAAAACACCCGAAGCTGAAAACGAAGGTGAGAAGATAACCGAAGGCCCTCATATTCCTCAGATGAAACTCTCCTATAACCGCCCGCCTTTAACCGATATGGTCCAGATCGACCGCAGCGAGGTAGCGGCAAAATACCTGAAAGCCCTTTTTGAACCCGGCAGTATTGATCTTCAGGAACGGTTTATTGTTCTTTTTCTCAACAGGGCAAATTACGTGCTGGGTTATCAGACGCTGGCTTTCGGGGGATTGACAAGCGTGGTAGTTGATGTAAGGCTCATACTGGCTTCGGCCATTAAGTGCCTTTGCACTTCCCTTATCCTTTGCCATAACCATCCAAGCGGGAACTTAAAGCCCAGTACAGGCGACCGCCTTGTTACCGACCAGCTTAGAAATGCGGCCAAATACCATGAGATTTCCGTTGTAGACCATATTATTCTCACCAGTGAAGGTTACTTCTCAATGGCTGATGAAGGAATAATTAATGCCGAATATTATGTATAAAGTACAGCAATACGAAAAATACCTGCCGGAATTTACCGAATCAATGCTCCACCGTTATAATCTTCTGAAATCATTCAGCAATAATTTTAAAGAGGAAAGCGTGGCAGCGAGGGAGCTTGACAGGTTATTGAGTGAACAACTGGAACAAAAATTCAAAGGCAGGGCGAGCAGCAGTAATCCCAAAGTGTCAACAAAACGAAATAACGGCTCAAAAACAGATGAAGCAGCAGCGTATGCAGCCATGCGTAAGTACCTGGAACCTTTGGTCGGACAGGATTACAGCATCAGGGACATTCAGGACATCGCAAAAGATTCAACGCCTGAAATTACATTTAACATCAGGGGTGATAAAATTCATGTTACCAAACTGGCAGGCCGGAAAGTAAAATACAATTTCGGCCTTCGCGCATTTTATGTTCAACTGCGTGATGCGCTGGGCATTGCTCCTGCCAGCCTTCCGGAACTGGATAAAATTTCAAAACAAGAGACAACGGCGAAAAAAAAGCCTGTGCCGCAGAAAAAACAAACGGATGCTGCCGCGGAGTCCGAAATTCTGCCAGACAAGCAGGAGAAAACCCCTGAAATGGTAGAAAGACTCAGTGAAGAGGTGCGTTTTATCAAGCGGTATGCTTTGCTGGATGGAAAAGTAAAGACCCCTGAGCAGATGCGGGCATTTACCAATGCTGTTAGAAAGGCCATACTGGAAAAGCGCATCAGGAAGTTTTCGCCCTATGCCGAACAGATCATTTACATTCAGGACAGGCTTGTGAATTGGTGCAATTCGGTTAAAACCCCTGAAACTGTCGCAGTCAATCCCGAAGTGTTGCAGGAGTTCAGGAACATTGCCAGCACCGAACAATTGCTTCTGTCAGGAACCTATCTCAAACGGTACATGAACATTCAGGGCAAAGAACTGGACAAGGAAAAAGCCGGGCGCCTGCACGATCTAATTAAAAAAGCAATTCAGCAGGATAAGATCACCAAAAGCGATCCATACCGCCAAAGGCTCGAAAATGCCCTTAAATCGCTTCACAGATTCGTAAAATCGGCCAAGGCTACCGATACCCTCAAAATGCACCCAACGGCCTTAAATGGCATAAAAACGGCCCTTGAAGGCTGTCCCTGTGAGGAGGAGGATTTGGGATACATGGGAAAAAAGGCCGGGGCACATGCAGGTGTTACGCCACATGTGCCCCAAATAGTAATAAGCAGCGTTGATTTTGAAAACTTTCAAATCCAGACCCTCGGCCTTTTTGGCCGCTGGTATAATTTTATCGGAGATGCCAGCCGGGGATTCAATGCCATGATCTTTGGCAAACCCAAGCTGGGAAAAACCTACCTCGCTATTGACTTCGCAGGCTATCTGGCTCATTTTTTCGGTCCTGTTTTGTACGTAACAAGGGAGGAAGGGTTTAGCGGAACGTTCCAGCAAAAGATCATCGAACAGGGCGTGGCTCACCCGGAGTTATATATTGCCAGCGAAATACCGGAAGATTTTGCCCCTTATGATTTTGTATTTTTTGATTCGGCAACCAGGTTAAACTTTGTTCCCGGTGATATCGGCCATTACAAGCGTCTTTATCCTGGCAAAACCTTCGTGTACGTGTTTCAGGCCACCAAAGACGGTAATTTCAGGGGCTCGCAGGAGTTTGAGCATGATGTAGACGTTGTTATTGAAGTTTATGATCTTGGTAAAGCGCGGCAGTATGGCAGATTCAATCAGGGCAGTGAGATGAATATTTTCGACAATGACGAAACGATAGATTTTCAGCAGGCTGCGTAAATGCAGCATAACGTTCTTTGAAATATTGACATATAAGTATATACTTGCAGTAAGTTTTCATAGTTTGAAGAAGGTTAGGCGGGTTTTTCGTCTAACCTTTTTCTTTGAAGTGAGATTTTACTAATTAATATAAATTATCAAAAGGTAAATTTTGTATCAAAAAAAGTAAAGTGTCTAGTTTTCTCCTCATCATAAATCATGATTTTTTTGCTTTTTTTTGTAAAAATTTTGAATTTAACGATCAAAATACTCTTTTTGAAGTAAATTCTATTATCATGAAGAAAGTACTTTTGATGCTGATTGGGCTTTTCGCTCTAAACATTCATGTGAAATCTCAAACGACCTTTCACAACGCTTATGTAACCAGGTTGTATTTTGTTGATTCAGCAGACAACTTGCTGTGGCTTCAACCCTCCGAAATCTGGATGACAGTAGACGATTCTGCGGCTGTTTCGGGATTTTCCAATCATATGGATATGTATTATACCATCGTTGATGAAATGGACCTTACGGGAGTTGACAACCCTGTTATTCCTGAAGAAGAAAGACTTTCTTGTGCATATGCAAGATGGCTATTTGGAAAAAGTAAGGTCTCTTGTTTGCCTTGGATAGCCACTGGCGGCTGTTTTTTATGCGGATACTGTGGCAATTCGTCTTTGAATGATGCTTGTGCTATCGATATGGGCAATGGAGTTGTACAAATTGCTCCTGATGGAGATTTTAAATTTTAATAAAAATACATTAATTCAATTTGTTTCGGATTCTATTCATAATTTTCTTAACTGTTTCTAATGCTTTTTCACAAACCAAGAGTATTATAAGTATTCTTGATGCGGGAAACTGCAACAGTGTCATGATGTATGATGACTTTACGGATACTTTGTGTAAAAAATATGGGTTCAAGCATTTGTATTTAATTAAAGATGTCAGAAGAGAAGAACTATTGGAATTTTCCGAAAAACTCTTTTCAAAACGGATTGATACATCACAAATAGTTAGTGAGCAATTAAGCAAGAAGTTGCATATTGACCAAATTCAATCTTTTTCAGTCGCTATAATTATTGATGAAAAAATAGTAAAAGTACTGCCATTTGATAAAATCTCGGATTTGGCGTTACTAAATGCTCTGGATTTCAATAACGCTGGAGCACCATTAGTAGCAAAAAAGAACATTATCAAAGATTCGATTACATTGTCAAACAGGAAAAAATATAGGTTATCAAAAAGAATACGACTTTCAGAATCCAGTTCAATAGTCAAAAGAGGATCAAGTATGTACATTCTTGATCCTCTTTTTAGAGAAGAAGTATATAAAATTAATCTTTCGGATACTGCATTTTTATTGACGCAAAAAATCAAGCCGTTAATTAATTATGATAGTTTGCATTATTATTATTACAAGCACTTGATTCCTCAAAACAAGCGGTTGTATGATACGATTATAGCTTTGTATCGTTCAGATATAAGCCAAGCCCCATATCGTTTAATAATGCACCAAATATATTATTATGAGTCTTATATATATCTTTTGGGTGCTGTCGAATTGTTTACTTACGTTGAAGGAAAATTCGAGTCTGGTAATCATAACTTAGTAATTAAGTTGGATAGCAATTTACATTTTGTCAATTATTATTTTGATCCGAAATTTGAATATAACGGTTATTTTCCATTCTTTGTAGGTCGGTCATCCGTTCGTAATAATGATGCTACCGTTTATGCACTAGCTGTTAAAGCCCGGAACGAAGTGATAAGCGTTAAAAAGAATATGATATACAAATATGATGAGAATAATCATCATTTGGTTGCGGTTAATAAAGATACTCTGGTTATTCCCATAAGTTTAAGTGGTAAATTTAGTTCTAATGTTATAAGCTCCTTTTTTAACCTTAATGACTTTGAGCAGCCAGTATGGTTTGTTGACCCGTTTCTTTATCTTTATTATCCAATGGATTCGGTTTATCTGGATTTGCTAAACGATACGCTTATAAAAGCGCTTCCGGCAATCGCTTACACGAGTAATAATTTAGGACCTTTTTACAACAGTGTTGTAAAAACTGGCTCTGTAGTCCATTTGGTAGGGGATTATTTGAACTTCTCCTTTTCTTTTTCTGTTGATATATCAAACAAAAAGGTTATTCAAAAGCAAAAATACCCGTTGCTGAGCAAATTCAAAATTCGTTTGATTTGCGATTCGGATGGTAACCGTGTTTTCATCCCACTTAATTCGGGCCCGTCAAATGATTTGATTTATTATGATTAATTAAGAAATGCGAATACGTGGTTGGGTCTGTTTACTGTTACTGTTATCTGCGAATGGGGTTTTCTCCCAGCGTATATGCGGTATTAGTTATGATGAAATTGGTAATATTGTTTATTATGCTTACGGAAAAACTATTGAATGTCAAAATATTGAATCAAAAAAAGTTCTTTTTTACAAAAAGCTATCGGATGACTCGGTTTTGTTAAAGCAAATCGCCAAAAAAGCATGTCTGCTATTTAAAATTAAAGAGGTAGATGCAAAACAAGAGTTAAGGAAAACTATAAAAGAATTAAAAATCATTAATGTAACATTCAAAAATTTAAAAGTTTACGTTGGAATAGGGTTTAATTCCCGCTTAACAGAAAACTCTACGGTTATATATGGAATAATAGCATTATCCAAAAATCTAAAACCAACCAATTTTTATTTGTTTCCAAATACTTCTTCAAAAGAAGTGATGACCCTTACCCCATATTGTGAACTTGAATTTGTTAGTCCAGATAAGATTGTGTTGCCATTACTTCTAAACGGTGATGTATTAATTTCAAAATACTATTTGAATAAAAATAATGAGGCTCGCAGATCCGATACCATCAGGAGAATTAAAATTCCTGCTACAAAGAAAATAGCGAATCCTCAAAAAATCTTATTATCCCCTTTGATTTTTCCAATTACCAATTCTGGATACAGCGTTTTTTATCAGTATCCGTATCCAGTGGTATATGGTGCTATAAAAGCTATTGACCCATATAATAAAAAACAATTAATAGATAGCCTGAATACTGTTCGAAGTAAAAGCAGCGAAGCAAGCAACTGGATCAATCCGTTCAGATTAAATTTTTCGACTGACCATCACGGCTTTTTCCCTTCAATTCTGAGCACATATAAGATTGGAGACACTATCAAAATGCTTGTTTTAAAAGATAATGAGCAAATTGAAATTATCAGCATATCTAGGACGGGAATGAATATTAGACCTTTGCGGGAGCATATCCCAGACAGTTATTATCTTTTGCGCAGGAATTTTTTATTGCTACTAAAAAGTGAATCCGATAAGTGGATTCTAGAGAGAATAGACACTTAATCTCACCCCAAATATGCAGCCGAACTCACCTAACTGAGATATTCAAGTGATAAATATAATAATAATATTCTTATTGTACGCTTTAAAAATAATTTGAGAATTTTTGGAACCATTTTAATTTTCACTTATTGTTTGGGTTGTCCGGCTCGGAAAAAATACGATAAACCAATTGAATTAATTCCTTTCGTTACAGTTGGTTTTCATTTTCCAAATTATCAAATACCTCCGATCAACAGTTCTCTTCTCCAGCATCATTCAATTATTCAAATTATGGAATTAAAATTGAAAGACAATTTTTCAAAGATTCGTACCGTCTTTACTTAAACACTACCATTTCAGATATAAGTTTATCAGTAAGCGGTAGCTATTACCTGAAAGCTGATCGCAGATCCACAAAGGCTACAATGACTGTTAGTCCTAATTATTCAGTCTGGTCTGATTATTCAGTCTGGTCTGTAGGAGCAAGAAAGACAATTGGTAAATGGAATAAAAGAAAAATTTGCATTTGGAATCAGGAATCAGAATGTTTTTTGCTATTCCTTCAACCGGGACAAATTTTTACGCGAATTATTCAATCTCAGACACTTTGGTTCAATCACAATTTACTTACGATAAAATTCGGCCATTTACCATTGTGCCGTATATAGGTGTAGCTTATGACTGTCATTATAAAAGGATAAGGGTCGGTGTTCAATTGTGGTTTCAAAGGGCATTGCAACCAATGAATCAATATGATTTCAAGGTTAAGTTTGGAAGCAATTTAAATTTTCAGGCTAAAAGCATTACATATGGCATGGCCTTGGGGACGAATCTGTATTTTAGGTTATTATCATTCTAGCGGTCATTTTTGTTTGACCCATATTTTTAAATAAAAAAGTCCCCGGAAGTACCGGGGACTTTTATTTTAGGCTGCAACTGCTGTTACAACTTGCTGGAATGCCATTTGTAGTTTTGGCATTGATTGAACTACTGCCAGTTTCTTTTTGTCTCTTATGTGGGCATAAATCATAGTGGCTTCTATGGTCTTATGACCTAACAGCTTTGACAATAACCATAAATCCGCTTCTGGGCAATGTTCTAACACATTGGTAGCAAATGTATGCCTAGCCACATGATAGTTCATTTGTTTGGGGTCTAATCCTGCCGCTTTTGCCCATTTTTTAATAGCCCTTTTGACAATTTGATACATTTGCTTACCTTTTTGATTAGTTTCCTTTATATAGGGAAAAACATAAGGACTTGGAGGTTCTGTTTCACTGACTTTTTTCCTTGCTTTCAGGATTTCTGCCGCTTGATCTGAAATAGGGATATATTCCAAATCCTCAGTTTTTTCCTGATTGAAGTATAAGAAATACTGTTCCCTACTGTCAAAGGTTTTAACAACTACCTGTTCCCAAGTGAAGCAATTGGCATCAGACCACCTCAGACCTGTAAAGCAACTGAATAAGTACGACTGTCTTATTTGCTCGTGGATTTTGCAAGGGGTATCTATCAGCAATTGCAATTCCTCTAGGGTATAAGCATAGATTTTGGTTTTCTGCTTTTTTATCCAGTCCTTTTTTTCTAACTGCTCAAAGGGATTTTGAGGGATAAGCTTTTGTTTGGCTGCATACTTCAAGGCAAAGTGCAAAGCTTTAAAATAGTCCATAGCACCATTGTTATGCAGATTTGACAGCAAATAGTCCCTGTACTTGATTATCCAATCCCTGTCAATATGGATAAACAACAAGGTTTTGTTACCCACATATTCTTTCAAATAGTTAAGGTTAAACTTTTGCTGTGGGTATTTGGGGTTGTCCTCTGCATATTTGGTGTACCAGTCTACAAAATCTGTTCTTAGCAAATTCTTTGCAGCAATACCATTATCCCTTCTCAGTAACTCCAATTCTTTTTTATCCCTTATTTCCTTAGCAATTATCCATTTTTCTTTGTCAATGTTTCCAGGCTTTGACTTTTTTACATGGATGTCCAAAAATTCTGGATAGCGGTTGCCATAGTGGTTGATGTCCAAATACAGGGACACATAACCTTTTTGCCCCAAAAGGGGTTTTTCTCGAAGTGTGACACTTAAACTCATTTTTTTTTTAATTTAGGGGTTGATTTTAGTCCTAAACCCGCAAGAAAATGTAGGCTTGGGAATTTGGTGGGGTACTTGTCCCGCACATGGACCCTTTAAAGAATGTGAGTGACAATACAGTGACAAAAACCACCTAAAAAACCCTAAATTTGCCTAAACAGACATGAAAAGAATTTGACGGGACCGCCTGAATATTAATGGAGAACCAAGTTTTATTAACTTTGTTTGGGCATCAACTAATAATTAAGAGTTATTTGTTATTAGTGCATTGGAATATAACACCGGCATACTGATACACTGATATACTGAATATTGATAGTGAATAGTTAATCATTATCTGGCCGCCCCCTGAAGCGCAAAGCGAAAGCATCCCGTTTAAAAACACAATAAGCAATCGCTTTCCGCTTCAGGGCCGGGTTATCGCCTATAGTCCTCCTAAAATTTTTCTTAAAAAAAGCCTTGAACAGTCCGGGCTATTTGGCTCTACCCCTGGCGGAAATCTTTCTCATTTAAATTACACTTAAAATCCCATTAACTGCACCTTGCCTGATAACGAATAGCTGTTAACAAATAACGCCTCCCTAATCAATCACCAACCCTGTAGTAATCTTTATAAAACAATTATTTATGAATTTGTCAAAGCTATACGCCCCGTAACGGCAGCCTACCGCCACACCCAATCGTGAGAAACCCGATTTAACCAGGCTGT
>DASPJQ010000834.1:0-2251 GCA_035628535.1 Flavobacteriales bacterium
AAATTACCGGAGAACAATGGCGGTTACAATGCGTTGAACTTTGGTAAAACACACAAAAAAGTTTACAGTGATTTGACCAGTGAAAATCCCATTGATCTTACGCGTTACCAGGTTGCCAATTGTTATATGGGCCGCATAGGATTAATTAATTCGGGTGGTGCTTCAACCGGTAGCGGTCAAAGCGATTTGCAGGAAGCTGTAAAAACAGCTGTAATTAATAAACGTGCGGGTGGCCATGGATTGATTTCAGGCCGCAAAGCGTTTCAAAAACCCATGAATGAAGGTGTGGCTTTATTGAATGCAATACAGGATGTTTACCTGGACAAGAAAATTACAATAGCCTAGACACAAGAAAGAAGAAACAGTACAGGAGGCCTAACAACATTTAGCTAACCGCTTATGCAAACAATCCAACAACAAACCATTAAACGCTACAACTAATGAACCCCACACTCCTTCCGCATATACGATATACGCTTGTCACGACTAACTCTACCCCACTAACCAATAACTGATAACCATTAACTGATCTCCCCATGGGCTGGTTTACACGTGTTAAAGAAGGCATTACTACCGAAACCAAGGACAAAAAGGAAACCCCTGAAGGCCTCTGGTATAAATGCCCTGAATGTGGCGAGGTAGTGACTACCGAAGACCATATGAATAATTATTGGGTTTGCCAGAAATGCAATTACCACGAAAAAATAAGTGCTGAAAGTTATTTCGACATACTTTTTGACGAGAATAAATACAAGGAAATTGCACCTAACCTCACCAGTGCCGACCCGCTAAAATTTGTTGATACCAAAAAATACACCGATCGCATACAGGATACCATTAAAAAGTCGGGTCTGAAAGATGCCTGCCGCGCAGCGCATGGTAAAATTGACGGTCGCGAAACCGTTGTTTGTGCCATGGATTTCGGTTTTATTGGCGGTTCAATGGGAAGTGTTGTAGGTGAAAAAATAGCCCGCGGCATTGATGATGCCATTAAACGCAAATGCGGGTTTGTGATGATATCCAAATCGGGTGGAGCACGTATGATGGAGGCCGGGTTTTCACTCATGCAAATGGCCAAAACCTCGGCAAAACTCTCACAGTTAGCTGACGCTAAATTGCCATATATAAGCTTGTTAACCGATCCAACCACGGGAGGCGTAACAGCCAGTTTTGCCATGCTGGGCGACATTAACATTGCCGAACCCAAAGCCCTGGTTGCCTTTGCAGGGCCGCGTGTGGTAAAGGAAACTATTGGCCGCGATTTGCCCGAAGGTTTTCAAACCAGCGAATTTGTACTGGAACACGGTTTTCTTGACTATATAGTTGAGCGCAAAAACCTAAAGGAACAAATAAGCCTGAGCCTGAAATTATTTTTTGAATAGCCAATAGTTGGGGTTTTTAATTCACGGGATAAGACAATAAACTCATAAACAGCCGGATATCTGAAACAGGATACAGATAATTTTTATATTTTAATTCTTTCCAAATCAAAAAAATCCCTATTTTTGCGGCCTTATAAGTTTTTTGAAGACAATGATACTAACAAAAGAGGAAAAAGCTAAGATTATCAAGAAGTTCGGAACGGATGAAAAAAACACTGGTAACACGCAGGCACAAATTGCCATGTTTACCGAACGCATCAACCACCTGACCGAACACCTTAAATCAAATAAAAACGACATGTCAACACAACGTGCGCTTGTTAACCTGGTAGGTAAGCGTAAAAGTTTGTTGGACTACTTAAAAGCCAAAGACATTACATTGTATCGTAAGATCCTGGTTGATCTTAACATACGTAAGTAATATTTCGAATTAAATTTATTAAAGGGGAGGCAATTGTCGGAAGGCAGTTGCCTTTCTTTTTACCCAAAACAAGATTAAAATTAAATTAGATATGCAATTAGGATTCACAAAAACAATTGATCTGGGCAATGGAACATTACCCATTACCCTTGAATCAGGAAAAATGGCCAAGCAGGCCGATGGATCGGTAATATTGCGGCAGGGCAATACCATGCTCCTGGCAACGGTATGTGCCGCGTCTGAAGCAAAAGAAGGGGTTGACTTTATGCCCCTCACCGTTGAATACAAGGAGAAATTTTCAGCCATCGGAAAATTTCCCGGTGGTTTCTTCAAACGCGAGGCACGCCCCAGCGACAGCGAAATATTGATTTCACGCCTTATTGACCGCGCCCTTCGCCCTTTGTTCCCAGGCGATTTTCATGCTGATACGCAAGTATACGTACAGTTA
>DASPJQ010000835.1:0-17587 GCA_035628535.1 Flavobacteriales bacterium
TGAACTGGAAATTATGTTGAAGGGACAGGTGAAGAAAGTGGATCTGGGATCGCAGGTTGAGAGTGACGGTACCGACAGGATGATACGTTTGGTAATCATTATGGCCGTTATCAACCGCCTTGCCATTAATACCGAAGAAAACAGGATTGCCCTGTTCATTGACGAAGTGGCCACCATTGACAAACACAACCGCCCGCAGCTGGTTGACTTTTGCCGCTCCCACAATTTCATTCCGATTTTTGCGGCACCCGACCCTGTTCCCGGTTTTGGCAAGTACTACTTTATTTACCGTAACAAGCAGGGACCTATTTTTATCAGCGACAGCAAGAACGCCTTGTTTGCCGAAAACAACAAAGTGCCTGCGGCACCAACTGCAAATTAAAACTGAGCGCGTATGAGTAACATGCAGGCAGAACCAAAAACCGTACTCCGATTCCTGGTGCAATACTTTGATGTGATTGAGGAATTGCTGCAGGAGCAGCGCAAAGAAGGCGTGATTAAAAGCGAAGTGCTGGCGCGCATTTGTTCGGTAACCGACATACGGCTGCAATTGGCCGAGTACCGTATATTGCAGCCGGTGAAAAGCGACTGGGAGATACGCAAGGTGTATGAGGACTTTTTGAGTTTCATCATAGGCGACCAGCGCATTACCCTGCCCGAGACCATTGAGAAATACCACGATTCCATTACCAAATTATTCCTGCAAATGCAGTACACCGACCAGAATGACCTGGTGATTTTGGGTGAACGCATTACCGAATTGCAGGAAGAGGTAAAACATTTGACCGAAAACGTGGACCGCAACACCAATACCTTGCTCAAGGAAACGCGCGAGCTGAAAGCAAATGTGGAGCGCATTGACTACCTGGAAAAAGTGAAGAAAGCCTGTTTTTGGATTGACTATTACATTGTACCACTGAACAAAATACTGGACATTAATAAATTTGACTCGGTGGCCAGCAAACTGTACGAGATCTCGTTTTTTGCCAATGAAAAACGCCTGAATTTTACCGATGAGCCTACGCGGTTGAAATACGAGAAACTTTACGAGTATCTGATACTTGTGAACGATGAACTGTTGCGCCATTCGAAAATTTTGACGCATGAATTGATGCCGTTGATTGAGCGTATTAAAACCGAGAGTATGATTTTGAGCGGGTTCATACAGTTCCTGAAAAAACCGAACAAGTATGATACACCACCCGTACTCAAAGACAAACGCGTATACATTTACAACAAAAACGTTTATTTCAACACGCTGGAATATTTTGAGCAGTTTTACAACCAGGAAGATGTTGTGTATGAAGAAAGCGCCACGCAAAGCGAAAAATGGGTGTTTAACATGGACCGGTACAAGCAAACCCTGCGCAAAAAATTGCCGTTGGACAACTTTTTTGAATGGGCCAGCAAGGAGCTGGACTATGAGTTCAGGGAAGTGGAATCGGAAAAGTTTTTTAGTTTGTGTACGTTGTTGTTTGAGGACGATATAAAAATACACGTGGACGAAGAGGCCAAGCGGCAACGTGTGCATACCATGGAAGCTACGTATATGGTGCCGAAGATTACGATTGAGAAGATATAGTACAGTACAGAGTACGGAGATAGAAGAAGAAAGAATGATATGGGGAATTTTTTCTGATTCCTGATTTCATTTTTCCTATTTGAAGGAATATTTAAATTTTTAAGACATAATTTTATGAGTAGCAGTTATCCGAAAGAACACAAAATGATCGTAAAAGATCTGCTTGACGGAAAATTTATTTTGGCCAATGATACCAAGTACGAGATCATTCGCCAGTTTGAAAGTTACTACAGCGAGTTTTTCCAGGAAAGCTTTGAGTACAAGATGATTCTCAAGTCGGATTTTGTGTACCTGATAAGCAACGACAGCAATGAGAACCTTTCAAGGGACATCAGCATATTTCTTGCGGTGTTGTGTTATGAACTTGACAAGGACGGCCGCAACTTTTTGGACGCGCTGAATTTTAATGAGTTCGAGCACGAGCAGATTGACCAGTACTTTGAAAACACTTCTTATAAAGACGTTATTCAAAGCAACAAGCAGCTGCGCGACAAACCCAGCCGCGTGAATTTTTACAATACCCTTGCACGCAGGAACATCATTGAAAAAAACGGTGACGACCGGTTTACGTTTACCCCAGCCTATAAGGTGTTTGTTGAATTTGCCCAGGAAATTGCCAAGAGCAAGAGTGCGGGTGATGAAGAAGTGACGGGAGAAAAGCCTGTTGATTATACGATGAATTAGTTTTTCAGTTTACAAGTTTTCTGGTTGTTGGTGTAGGCGGTTAAAACCTGTTAAAGGGCGTGAGGATTTCGTTTTTCGTGAGCACCGGAGCGGTTGGATTCAATTTCAAAACGGCAAATTTCCGGTGGGTTTTTCTCTTTGCGAAAACATTTTTTGTACGTTGTTCTCATAAACCGTTGGTTTAGACTCGCTATTTCCTGTGGCACATTATTTCCATTATGCTAAGCAGAAACATTTTTTGTTCAGTGGCAGAATAAAAACAAATGTTTGGTTTGATTTCTGCTGCCATGAAGAATGAAAAAATATTCGGGGGGTTCGCTTTTTTCATAACAGCGGGCCCTTTTTTTATTTGGGCATTCAGACACAAAGCGCTAGACACAAGACAATTACACGCCAATTTCGGGTCCATTGTTTTTTTATCCCATCCGCAATACGGACCCACAATTTTCGTTTATATTTAACCAAAACCTCTCCTTTGTTTAGTTTAAAGCAGTTTAGTTGCTTTTTCTTATTTTTCTATAGCACGGTTGCATTGGCCCAGCAACCCTATAACATCAATTATTCCGTAAACAACGGTTTACCCAGTTCTGAGAGCTATAGTGTTATCCAGGACTCAAAAGGGTATGTTTGGGTAAGTGGCGATGCGGGGATAGCCCGGTTTAACGGTTATAATTTTACCGTGTTCACAACCGAAAACGGGTTGACTGACAATACCGTTTTTCAACTGACTGAAGCTCCCAACGGCAGCATTTGGTGCAGTACCCTGTCAGGTAAGCTGTGTTTCTACCGCAATAACCGCTTTTACACCATTGGAGCAAACGATACCCTGGCTAAGATAAAAGCAGGAAGCAACATTACCAATCTTGTGTTTGATGATAAAGGAGTGTTGTACCTGAGTCTGGAAATTCCAAAAATTATACGCATAAACCCCCCGTATCGGAAAAACGATCTTACCGTATTTGATTGTGGCATTCCGGGAACCTCTCATCTTTTCAGAGCAGGAAGTAAAAACCTTTTTTGCCAAAGGGGTAAGCTCCCTTCACGTTACACGTCAACACTGGTTGTTCACCACAACGGACGAAGCCCAAATAAAAAAATAAAAATAAAAGCCAATGTTATAACAAAAATACATGAAACCAGGTACGGCATTACCTGGCTTAGTTGTGGAAATATTTTATATAAATTGATAAAAAACGACCTGGTTGATTCGGTGGTATTAAAAAATCCTGTTACAGCCATTAAGGAAGATTTTAACCGTCATTTATGGGTGGGCACACTGGAAGACGGGGTTTACTTTTTCAAAAATGGGGCGCTCAATAATCCGCGTCATTATTTCGCCAATGAATCTGTATCATCCCTTTGCGAGGACCACGAACACGGCATATGGATGGCTTCACTTAAAAACGGGTTGTATTATATGCCGCAACCTGCCGTCATTCATTATAAAAACCAGGGCAACCTGAATGATAATAAAATACATGGTATTGCCAAAACCCGGGGAAAAGTTGTTGCCGGTAAAACCAACGGCTATCTGTTGGTAATTGATCCATTCTCTCACCGCATGGAAGAGCACAGTACAACAACTGCAGATTTCAGTACAAACATCATCAATAACCTGGTTTGTGAAAACAACAGTGATTCGTTGATTGTACTGGCGCATAATTCATTTGTATACGATATTTTCAGTAAAAAAGCGAACTACTTTAAGAGTAGAAACTTTCCCGTGTATTTAAAATGGTTTAAAAAAATTTGTTCTGACAAATGGTTCTCAGGCACTCCAAACGGACTTTTCTTTTTTCACCACAATGAATTTCATCCCTATAAATCGTGGAGTTTTATGGCGGCCCGCATCAATGCCGTGGCGGTAAATAACGGTATTTGGCTTGCAACCACCAAGGGATTGTTTCGTCTTAATGACTCCGTTCCTGTTTGCATGGGCGACTCGCTCCCTTTCCTTAAAAACCGCATGGATGACATTGAAATTATTGATGATGGACTTTTTATTTTAGCAACAAAGGCCAACGGGTTGCTTTTATGGAACAAAAAAACCGGCAGTACTGAAACGATCACCATGCGTGAAGGCCTTGCTTCCAATACCTGTAAGGATATTTACATTGAAAACGACAGCCTGATGTGGATATCAACCAACAAAGGAGTAAACCGGTTTAATTACAAAACAAAAAAAGTACTGTACACCTATTCGGTAAAAAACGGTCTTCCTTCCAATGAAGCAAACCGCACCCTTGTAGCCGATGGCCAGGTTTGGATTGCAACCAGTCATGGCTTGTGCAGCTTTGCATTGGATGAAAAATTTAAAAATCAGGCGCGGCCATTTATTTACCTCCATACAATTCTGCTAAATGACAAACCCGTAAATGAAAATAAACTGCAGGGACTTTCATACAGCGAAAATAAAATTGAGTTCCGTTTTGAGGGCCTTACCTACAAAATTCCCGGAACCATTACTTACCAGTATCGCCTGAAGGAAACGGATAAATGGCAAACCACTACTCAGCCCTACGTGAGGTTTCAGGCTTTGGAGCCGGGCATCTATACCTTTGAAGTGCGTGCATTGAACGATTCACGGTTAGCCAGTGCACTTCCTGCTGTAGTAAAGTTCACTATTCTAAAACCAGTGTGGCTCACTGCCTGGTTCATGATAATGGCAATACTGCTTGTTTCGGGTTTAGTTGTAATAATTTTTGTTGTACGCATCAAAAAAATCAGGAAAAAGGAACAGGAAAAAGCGCATATGCAAAAAAAAATGTTGGAAAGTGAAATGACTGCTTTGCGCGCGCAAATGAACCCGCATTTTATTTTCAATGCCATGAATTCAATCCAGCATTTTATATTGACCAACAACAACGATGCGGCACACAAGCACCTGCTTAAATTTTCAAAGCTCATACGCAACGTGCTGGAAAATTCAAAAAACGATTTGGTTACCCTTCAAACAGAACTTGAAACCTTGAAAATGTACATGGAAATTGAGGCCTTGCGATTTACAGACGAAGTTGATTACCGGTTTATGGTTGACGAAAAACTGGACCTTAACACTGCCTTAATACCCCCTATGTTGTTGCAGCCTTACGTTGAGAATGCTATATGGCACGGTCTTTTACCAAAAGAAGGCGCTAAAACCCTGACCATTGAGCTTACATTACAGGGCGCATCGGTTATTGCGGTTATTGACGATAACGGGTTGGGCCGTAACGCAACCTTTGCCATGAAAAACCGTCCGTTAAATAAAAAATCGCTTGGGATGGAGATTACCAGCGAACGTCTTGAAACTTTAAATTACATTTATAAAACAGGTATATCGGTGTCGGTAATGGATAAAACTGATGACTTTAATCATTCACAGGGGACACGGGTTGAGTTGCGCATACCCATGATTAAAAAAGGAACCACATGATAACTGCTGTAATTGTTGACGATGAATTAAAAGGAGCCCAGTCGCTGGAGATCCTGCTCAAAAAAGCCGATGCCGGTATTGCGGTAAGAGGCATAGCCACCAATGCCCTTGACGGCATAAAACTCGTAAAAGAGAACGATCCCGAAATTTTATTTTTGGATGTTCAAATGCCTGGCCATTCAGGTTTTGAAGTACTGGAGCACATTGACCGCGATCATGTGTTTGTTATTTTCACCACGGCACACCAGGAGTATGCCATACAGGCCCTTCGTAAAAAAGCGTTTGATTATTTATTAAAACCCATTGACCCCGAAGAACTGGCTGAAAGCATTGCCAGGGTGCGTAAGGCTTTGCAAAATGAAACCACCAGCGAACCGATTATTGTAAGCAGCAAACAAAAAAGAGGTACGGGTGTTTACAAACTGTCCATCCCCGTAAAGGAAGGCGTATTGTTTTTGAACCAGGACGATATTGTGCGTATTGAGGGGTCGGGCAGTTACAGTTATATTTACATGGACAACAAGGAAAAGCACCTTGTTTCAAAATCGCTCAAGGAATTGTCGGACAATCTGAACGAAGAATTGTTTTTCAGGTGCCATAACTCACACATCATTCACATTGGCAAGGTCAAAAAATTCATACGCACTGACGGCAATTTCGTGCAGATGGAGGACGGGTCAATGGCCGAGGTGTCACGAACCCGGAAAGATGAGTTTATGAGCCTGGTGGGTTAAGCCTGCGTTAATCCTGATTTGGTTTAAACCAGGGTTTGCCGAAATTAAACCGGGACTGCAAACGCATAAACCAGTTCATTTATTTTCAGAAGATTGATTTAGTTTTAGGGTAAATCAATTTTTTATGAAAACTTTATTGCGAACAACTCTTGTATTGTACTGCTTTTCTTTTATGAACAACTTGTATTCACAAGTATACATACAAGGCTCAAGTACGAATAATTATTTAGTAAAATACAACAATACTTCAACCTCGGCTCCCACTGCCGCTTCAACCTCTTCCATTTTTGATAATGGCAGCGTTGGAATTTTAACCAATATCCCTCAGCAGCCTCTACATGTTGTAGGAAAAACCCGGTTTGATATAGGTACGGCAACCGGGGCTGGTAACGGCCGAATGTATTTAACCCGCACCGCTTCTTTAAGCCAGGAATGCCTTCTTTCATTCGGAACAAATGGAACAACAACATATGATTGGGCAATGGGAACGTATGCCAACAATCCTGCAAACAATGATTTCATATTGGCTGGATGGAGTGCCGGGAGGGTGTTTACCATAAATTCTTCAAGTGGAAATGTTGGTCTTGGGAACATGGGAACATCGGCAGCACTGGAAAAATTACACGTTTTGGGTAACGGTATATTTTCAAGCTCAACCAGCACACCAACAAGCTCAGCGTATATTTTAGGAACAAATAGTTACGGAACTGTATCAGCTCCTGAATATACCTGGTATGCCGATTTAAATACAGGTATGTTTCATAAAAGTGCTGATGTTATTGGCTTCACAACGAATGGAACGGAACGCATGACGATTAAAAATGAAGGAACCGTTGTTATGAATGGCGGTGGAACTAACACGCGTTTTGCTACAGGGTCAGCAAATGGGATGATTTATGGAACTTCGTATTTGGCTTTTAATGCCCAGCGTAGTGGCACAAGTTGGACAAAATATACTGATGGTGCCAATAATGGCGGTAGTGTAATATGGGGTAATGTTGCTGGTAACATTTACTTTTCTCCTCTGCCGGTTACAGGTACTGCCTCAAGTGATGCTACCATTACTGATGCTGATGTAACTTCATACAAAACCATGGAAGTAAGATGGAATAACACGCTTTCAGGAACACACAAAGGCCAGGTTATTATAGGTGCCAATACTGTTACTTCAGGTTCACATACCGACTTCAAATTAAGTGTTGATGGAAAAATTAATGCCAAAGACATTGTTGTTACTTACCAAAATTGGCCTGATTATGTTTTTGAAAAAGAATATAAACTAATTCCATTGGAAGAAGTAAAAGCGTATATAGAAAAAAACAAACATTTACCTGATGTAAAGCCGGCAAGTGAAGTAACTAACAATGGGCTTTCGTTAAAAGACGAAACCAGCATTCAAATGCAAAAAATTGAAGAGCTTACGCTTTATTTAATTCAGCTGAATGAGGAAATGCAACAGTTGAAAAGAGAAAATGAGGAATTGAAAAGCGTAATCAAAGCGATTCAAAAGTAGGTTTTATTGCTAACTTATTTAATCACTAACGATGAACCGGTATTTTTTTTATCTGCATATAATAGCTTTTGTTTCCGGTACGGAAACCATAGCACAAACATGTAGCGCACCTTACGGTACTACCTACTCAACTGCTCAAACCTTTAACGGATGTGGTATTTTTTATCCCAACTGCATTGAATTCAATCCTGTATCCATTTCAGGAAACAATATCGATATAAAATGTACCTCAGCCGGAACTACCAATGAATTTATTGGAGGTGACTATGTGCGTTTGACACCGCAGGGAAATAATGAAATTCGTGCGCAACTTATCAGCAATACTACGGATCAAATTCGTTTCAGGGCCATAAACAGCTTACTCGATATACAATACTTTGATGTTCCTACTTCAAACACGGTGCAGATATTTGACAAAGTTGAAATTGGTATTAATTTCCCAAATATTGATGCGCAGATTGCTGCCTTTCTAAATGACGCAACAGGTCAGTATAAGCCTTCAACTACAGGGTATACAAATGCTTTTAATAATGGTACTACCATTAATCCTTATGATCCGGAACACATTTCGGTTGATGCCGTTTTTTTCAGACCAAGTAGTCCAAATCAAAACGGTATTATCAGGTACGGATTTTATTACAGAACGTTGGAACCTTATCCTTCAAGTGGCACGCAAACTGATTGGCAATTAACCTATCCAACTTCTGAGCCCTATGAATGGAGAATACGGTATGCTCCTGACGAAGTTGGGGAATGGACGGGGTACGTAAATATTTATATTGGTGATGTTTTAGTGGCAAATAGCAATACTTTTTCATTTGACGTTGTTTCGGGTCCAAATCCGGGAATTGTAAAAATTGCACCCAACAGGCATTATTTATATTTTTCTGAATCTGATCAATCGTTTATCCCGGTGGGAGATAATTATGCATGGACTCAGGAGCAGAATCCGGGCTCATGTGGCACCATGAACTGTGTTAACATAGACGATAAAAGAATGGGCCCTCAGACTTCAGAAGAATTTCAAACCTATATTGACGAGTTATCTAACAATGGAACAAATGGAGGAAATACTACCCGCATCATAATGGTACCTTGGGGGCTTGAAATTGAACGTGAAAAATTAGGAAATTACCATAGCCGCATAGTTGAAATGTATGAATTGGATAACCTTGTCAATTACATAGAAAACAAAGGCGTGTATATGAATCTATGCCAGGCTGGAATAGGTTTTATCTCAGGAAATGGTAATTTTCTGGACAATTGGGAAGGAAACCCTTACAACAATAATACTGACATAAATGATCCCACGCGTGATTTTAAGGGTATAAGCGGGGTGACCGCAACCGAAGATTTTTTTACAAACGCAGAAGCCATAAAATTTTATAAGAACAAATTACGGTATATTGAATCCCGATGGGGCTATTCACCACATGTCTACTCATTTGAGCCGGCATCTGAAATTGATGCTATCTCATCTACTTATTGGCACGCCTCATCAACAATTGATGACAATGTTGCCACGTGGACCAATGATATGGGAGGTTATTTAAAAAACATCAGTTCTCATATGTTAATACAGGCATGTTTTTTACCTGATGCTTTTGGTGATTGGAATTCAAGCAGGCCAGGTATGCATAATCTATTCCAAAAACCGAACATTGACATTGTAGGAGCGCACTCATACACACCAAGAGAAATCGCCAATCATATTGATAGGCAATCTATACAAGATTTTATGTCATTTGCGTTCCCTTTGTCCAATGACGACAAACCAATGCATATGACCGAGCTCGAAGTCTACAATTATTGGAACGTACATCATTGTACTGACAGGGCCCGTCATGACAGGATGTGGGCTTCTGCGTTTTCCGGTAGCATGGGTCCGGGCTCTATCTGGTACGAAAGAGGTTATTATAAAATAGCTAATTTCAATTACGGCTCAGGGCCTTATGAAGGAGAATATGAAAAAAATTATGTAGCTCTAAGAACATTTCTTGAACAATATGATTTTAAAAACTACGATTTTACAAGCTTTTCTACAAATTGCAAAGACAATAATTGCTTGGCTTCAGATAAAAAATTTGAAATACATTATCTAAAACGCAGTGATTACGATTTGGCCATTGGCTGGTGCCATAACCGTTCATTTAACTTTTATATCAATAAAACCTGCAATAACATTAATAATGTGAGTCCTTTCCCTGCTTATACCACGATGGCTGATATTCTAGTAAACGAATCCACACTCAATCCCAATCCACCATGTAAAAGCAATGAAGATGATTTTCAGTCAGCGTTTAATAATTGCCCGGGTTCACAATCATCCTCTGAAAGTTATCTGGAATATCCCCAACCTCCTTCCACAATTACCTTGACCGGATTTCAGCATGGTGATTATTATGATATAAACTGGTACTGGACCTGGGGAGCCAGCGGAGGAACAATGTATACACCGGCATCGCAATCACATGTGTTGTGTTCTGGCGGAAACATAACCATAACTGTACCTCCAACAGGTGTGTACACATACAATTCCACATGGCCAAATTTCCCAACCGGAACATACCCAGGTGACTGGGCCTTTGAAATCATCGAAGAAAATGCAACGCGTTCGCAGGTTAAACCGAACAATCAATTAATAGAACCTGAATACGCTGTAAACGTATACCCTAACCCATCAAATGAAAGCTTTACATTTAATGCAGGTTTTCAAAAAATTTCGGGTATGACTGTAAAAAATTCCATAGGCCAAACCATCAAAATTCTGAACAATATTAATGCCTCATCCACTTCCATTGATCTTTCAACTGAACAAAAAGGAATCTATTTTGTACAAATCAGCCTTGAAGGACGGGAAAAACCCATCTTCAAAAAAATCATCCTCCAATAATAAATAGCTGATACCAATAAAAACCCGGAATTTTCTGTTCTGGGCTTTTTTTTGATTACTACAGAACCAATTATAGAATTAAAATCACATGATTTAAACTGATAAATGCTTTCCACAAACTGTTAACTTATTTATTCAATGCGCATACTATATTCGTAAAAATCAAAATTTATGAAAACAAAAAAATTAATGTTGGCAGTATTTGCCATTTGGTATTACAACCACGCGTTTTCGCAACAATGGCTAAATGGTACTGGTTATATTTATTTGAATACGTTGTCCGATCGTGTAAACATTGGGGGAAGTACCTTGCCGTCTTTTAAACTTGATGTGTTGGGTGACATGAATTTAAATACCAGTACCAATATTTATCGCATTGGTGGTTCTGCGGTTTTGTGGCAGAATAGTGCCGGCACATCCATTTTTGTAGGCAAAGGCGCTGGTGCAAGCGCTGTGGGAACCGCCAATAACACGTTTGTTGGCGTAAATGCTGGTGGTGGTGGCGGGATTGTTACTACAGGGAGCACTTCACTCGGTTTTAATTCCGGTTCAAGTCTAACAACGGGTGATTATAACCTTTTTGCCGGTTATGAAAGCGGAAAATATGTTACAACAGGGGCACAAAATGTTTTTCTGGGCAAGTGGGCCGGTGTTGATAATACTGGATCATCTGGTACCACTAGTGGCGATGGAAATATTTTTATCGGTTATTCGGCCGGCAAGTCCAATACAACAACTGATTATAATACCGCCATTGGATTCAATGCCGATATTGCTAACGGTTTAACCAACGCAAATGCTATTGGATACAACTCAGTTGCCAATGCCAGTAACAGCCTTATACTTGGAAACAACGATGTAAGCGTTGGCTTAGGTTATAGCGGTGCTTCTCTTGTAGCAAACACAAAATTCAATGTTTTATATAGCACGGGTTCATCGCTCGCTTCAGGTTCAGGAAACAACCATGCGGGACATTTTTTAAACTCCAATTATTTCGGGGCTTCTCCAGGAACCAATCCGTATATTCACGGTGTTTGGGCCGAGGCCAACGGGAATGAATCAAGTACTGCGGTTTATCACTATGGCGGTTCGTTCAGGGCCAACAATGCTTACAAAACGGTAGCCGTTTCAGGTGTGGCTTCTTCTAAGCCGTATGCTAGTGTAAGTACACTTGCCTATGGTGGATATTTCAACGCGAGCCACACCTCAGGGTCATCGCTGGGTGCAAACTATGGTGTATATGCTACTGTAGGAAGCCAGGTTTTTACCAATATCGCCATATATGGAACCGTTACCTCTTATGCAAATGGAAACTATGCTGGCTTTTTTAATGGCGATATATATACCCAAAACGGTATAAACTCAGGAACAGGCTGGATAAGTGTTTCTGACAGGCAATTTAAAAAGGATATAGCCAATATTGACAATCCAATGAAAATCATCAAACAGTTAAATCCTCAATCGTATTATTTCAATAACAACAATGATAAGGGAATGCATTTCACTGAAAAAAAACAATTTGGATTCATTGCCCAGGAACTGGAAAAAGTATTGCCAGACCTTGTTTATGATGTTACCCGTCCGGAAATAAGGGATGTTGAAGGTAACCTGCAATATGAAAAACTGGACCATAAAGCGGTGAACTATGATGGGTTTATTGCCTTTCTTGTAGCGGGCATGCAGGAACAACAAAAACAAATTGATGAATTGAAACAAGCACTGGCCGCTTCGCCTTCAGGCGCTGGTATGAATAACGCTTTGCCATCAACAACAATTGAACTGAGCGATAAATACAATCTTGTTTTGGATCAAAACGTACCAAACCCGTTTGCTGAACAAACCACCATTACCTATTCGCTGCCTGAAAATGTACAAAAGGCGCAATTGCTGTTCTACAATGCCGAAGGCCGCTTGATCAACAGCGCTGAACTGGAAAAAATACCCGGTAATGGGCAATTAAACGTATTTGCCAGTGATTTGAGCAATGGTACATACACATATACATTGGTAGTGGATGGAAGGATTATGGGAACAAAGAAAATGACACGGAATAAATAACCCGTCTTCAAAAAAATTATCCTGCAAAATTAATAGCCGATACATAAGTGGCCCGGAAAACTGATTCCGGGCTTTTTTTATTCAGGCCATTTAATTTCTTTAACAGCATTTTTTTATCAATGCATTCTGCTTTTACTTGATTTTTCCAATATCAAGACCATTTTTCCCAATGCGGGTATAAATTTTCACCGGCTAAAAACTAAACCTTCTGTAAATGAACTGCCATTTGCAATGGCACGGTTCTTATACTATACTCATCAAGAAACTTTGCAAGAAAGTGGAACAACAATCTTCGGATCGTACCACGATTACAGCAAGGATTTCAAAAGACTTTTTTCATTCCCCGGAATCACTGATGCTGTTCGCAGCATCAAGACACCGGGATCAATGAAAGAAATACGGGCCAGCCTTCAAAAAGCTGGCCTTTATTTTTTAAAGAATTTAATGCTATAAAAAATATTCTTATTCTGAATTATTTTTTTTCAATGCGAAAACATTTTTTATTCTTGTTAATGCAAACACCTTGTTAATGAGATTTCGTTTGTTTTGGCACAATTATTCCTTTATATTCCTCAAGAAACTTTGCAGGAAAGTGCCGCAACGATCTCCGGATTTATGCGCCACGATTACAGCAAAGATTTCAAAGACTTTTTTCATTGAGTAGGATCTGGATTGCTTGCAATCTTAGATTCTACCCCATAAAATGAAAAAAACTAGGAAGGCCTGCCTTGAAACCGCAGGCCTTCTGACGTTTACTAGAAGCTATCTCTGCAACTACCGCCAGCCTCTGTTCCCGATAGCTATCGGAACTCATTCACTAATTTGTTCTTCAGAGAGAAAAATTTCAAAAAAACTTGTGTCCTTTGTGTTAAAAAATTGATATGGCATTTTTGAGATGGCTTCTACTTTTATTATCCGTTCAACCTCCTTTATTATATGGCGTACCCTTTGCGGCACCGCCTTCGTACATTTCAGGAAAATAAATTCTTATGAAGGTAGCTATTGGCTTGTACCTGATAATTGGCATTGGTTGTCAAAGTCAGCCCACAACGGTTAAAAGCAATTTTACCGTTGAAAATGACACCAACCTGCAAAAAAACTATACAGCCCTGTGTGAGCGCATTGTAAAAACCACTAAAAAGAAGTCGTTGGAGCAAATTCCTTCTTTCCTGGAATGTTGCCTGCGCGATTCGGTGTTTGCATACTGGTACGACACCCCCTGGGATTTTTATGGAACCAGCGAAGAACCTAAAAAAGGAAAAATTGCCTGCGGGTATTTTGTAACTACTACATTAAAACACTTAGGACTGAACATTGACAGGGTTTACCTGGCACAGCAGGCCTCATCGGTACTCATCAAAGAAGTGTGCGATGCTAATTCCATCAAAGTATTTTCCAATTCACATTACGCGAACATGAAAAAATACGTGAAGGAACATGAGGGGAAAATTTTTATTGCCGGCCTCGATAACCACGTTGGGTTTATTGTGAAGGAAGGCGATGAAATGTTTTTTATTCATTCAAGCGGAATACCGCCACACAAGGTGGTAAAAGAAAAAGTGGATGATGCAAGCCTTTTAGTATATAGCAAATACCATATGGTGGGCCATTTGGATTTTAAAAACTGGGCCAGGGGACTGAAGAATTCCTAGTTTCTGATTGGGGAATTATGAAAGACTTGGTTTTAGCGCACTAAACACATTTAACTGAAATCAACCAGGCACCGGGCGCCTGCAAAAACGTCCGTCCTGTAAATTATCCACCAAGGCCTTGCAGGTCGCTTCGCTGGATTCATTTCAGCCAAGGATGGTATCCCGTTAGTCGTTCGCTATTAGGGAGAGTTAATCGCGGAGCGGAGCTGACGAGGAATGCGCGTGCGATGTTTCAAATGATGATTAAATATATGCAAATTTTACTGTGAAAAAACGAATCCGCCAACTATGGACCTTTTAACGCATTTCCAATATGGACGATTAGTTATATGGTGAGCGGTGTTACCAATACCGACTCCATGTCGGTAGTATTGCCTGCAGGAGGAATATACATTCATACGGTATTTATTCCACGGGAGTGTGACTCCACGTATGATATTACACTATACACATCCTATACGGCTGACCATAATACAACCAATGACACCATGCATGTCACCCTTCACCCATGCACACTTGATTTACAATCCAATACTGGCGGAAAAACACATGCGGAAATCGCTGGTGGTAATTTTTACCTTTTTCCAAACCCAACATCAGGAATTTTATTCCTGGAATCAAAAAATAAACTGCCCTTTTCTCTTACGGTTTACCATGTTGCGGGAAATGTTGTTTATAACGATGTTTCGTTGTCACACGTAAAGCAAATGGATACCGGTGTGCTTGAAAATGGGTTTTACGTTGTCCTGGTCGAAACAAGCCCGGGTGTTGCGCGTATTTCATTTGTGGTAGAACATCACTGAGAATGTAGGTCGAAATCAATACAAAAAATTATTGTATGGATACCTTACCTTGAAAATACGTTTCACATCCTCGTAAACCAGCTCCCGCAGTTCATTCATATTGGTTTTATTCAATGCCGAGATAAAAATGGCTTTTTGACCCTTATGCGTAGCCATCCAGGTTTTTTTCAAATCGGCAAGACTCAAATTCTCCTTTGTTGCCGGGGTCAGGTCATCTTTATCTTTTTCCTTGAATGAATACGCGTCTATTTTATTAAACACCATTATGGTTTCCTTGTCACCTGCTCCAATGTCGTTCAATGTTTCATTCACCACGTTAATGTGGTCTTCAAATTGCGGGTGTGAAATGTCCACTACGTGAACCAGCAAGTCGGCTTCGCGTACCTCATCCAGTGTCGATTTGAATGATTCTATTAATTGCGTGGGAAGCTTACGAATAAATCCTACTGTATCGGTCAGCAAAAACGGCAAATTATCAATTACAACTTTACGAACGGTAGTATCAAGGGTAGCAAACAATTTGTTTTCGGCAAACACCTCGCTTTTGCTCAGCACGTTCATCAGCGTTGATTTTCCTACATTGGTATAACCCACCAGGGCAACACGCACCAGTTGCCCGCGGTTGCTCCGCTGGGTAGCCATTTGCTTGTCAATTTGTTTTAATTCTTCTTTAAGTTTCGCAATTTTTTCCAAAATCACCCTGCGGTCGCTTTCAATTTGCAACTCACCGCTACCGCTTCGTGTGCCGGTACCACCACGCTGGCGTTCCAGATGCGTCCACATGCGCGTTAAGCGCGGCAAAATATACTGGTAACGCGCCAGCTCAACCTGCGTTTTGGCATGTGATGTGCGGGCACGGCTGGCAAATATTTCAAGAATAAGGCTGGTGCGGTCCAATACAGCCACATTCGCAATTTTTTCAATGTTACGTTGCTGGCCGGGCGAAAGCTCATCGTCAAAAATCAATACTGTAATGTTATTCTCTTTAATATAATCAGCAATCTCATTGAGTTTTCCCGAACCAATAAAGGTTGAGGCAACCTGCACCTCCAGTTTTTGTGTAAACCGTTTTTTAGTTGTAATGCCCGCGGTTGTGGCTAAAAATTCCAACTCATCCAGGTATTCGCGTACGCGCTCCTCATCCTGGCGTGAATTGATGACACCAACAAGGACCGCGGTTTGCGGCACATTTTTGTTTATTTTTTTTTCTTCAGCCATTAAATTATTCAATGATTTAACTGCAGATCCTACTAAGACTAACGCGGGTCACAAAGGGAAATCAGTTCAACAAGGTTATTTTTTTTTGAGCGTTTCCACAAAAGCAGCAATGTTTTCAATATCGCCTTCTTTGAAAAAATCTTTATAGCCGCGCATGGCGTTTTGGCCGTAAGAAATAACGTTGATCATGTCCTCATGTGAAAGTATTGACTCCTGCAAATTTTTGGCACCGCTGTTACCCAACGACCCGTCTTCGCCATGGCACAATTTGCAATTGCTCATGTAAAGGGTTTTGCCTTCGGCCACTTTTTGCTCGGCCGTTAATTCTTCAGCCGGTATTTCGGCCTCATCTTTCACTTCTTCTTCTTCGCCACCGCATGAAAACAGCGCAAAGCAAACTAGAACAATACCGTATTTAAACATTCTTTTCAATTAAAACCACCCGGCCCCTTCAAAACGAAACGGCCATGGAATGGATAGAAGTATTAGTATCAACCCAATTAAATAAAACGTGAATATTTTCTTGTGCTTGTCGGCACCGCTGGCCTTTTTTGACTTGCTGTGTCCAATGGTGATTAAAACAAGCGCAGCAAGCATGCCAAGGGGGTGTTCAAGCACCATGTGACGCGCAGCGCTAATCTTCATGGCAGCGCCCATATTTCCCCATAAAAGGTGAATGTACGGGTTCATGAAATACATGATCAGGCCAATAAGCAACATGGTATGGGTTGAAACCATGGTGAACAAATTCAGTTTACGGTCGCCCTCCGTATAATCGCCACCTTTCTTTTTTGAAAAGGCGTTATAAACGGCATAAATCAAAAGGATTAAAACCACCCAGCGTAAGCCTGAGTGCGCATGTTTAAGTATGTTATAAACTGATTCCATAGTTAGGTTTTTTCTATTGGTTTTAAGGTTTGAATATTCAATTCTTTTAACTGCATGTCGTCAATTTCCGAGGGGGCGTCAATCATTGTATCGCGACCGCTGTTGTTTTTCGGGAATGCAATAAAATCGCGAATGGTTTCAGTGCCG
>DASPJQ010000836.1:0-3811 GCA_035628535.1 Flavobacteriales bacterium
TCCCTTACGTCTTCCTTCATCCATTCGTCCAGATTACTAAAGGGCTCATCCATCAACAAAATTTGCGGGTTCACCATCATGCTTCGGGCAATGGCCACACGTTGCTGCTGCCCGCCTGAAAGTTGGTGCGGGTAGCGGTCGAGCAGAGCTTTAAGTCCTAACACCTCAACCAACTTTTCGCGGTATGCATCGGCCGTACCGTTCAATTTGCCAAAAAAAATGTTTTGCTTAACAGTCAAATGCGGGAACAATGCATAATCCTGGAATATCATGCCAATGTTACGCTTTTCGGGTTTTACAAACACACGGCCTCCAGCAAGCAAACTGCCGTCAAGCATTACTTCTCCCTTGTCGGCCATTTCAAGACCGGCAATAATGCGCAACAGGGTTGACTTGCCGCTACCGCTTGATCCCAGCAAACAACCGAATTCACCCGGTTTTAAACCAAAGCAAACATTGTTCAACACATTTGTTGAGCCAAACGCCTTGACTATATTTTCAACCCTGAGTAATTCCATATTTTTTTTCAATGCGTTTCAGCAGTAAAACCGCCAGCACACCTAAAGTAATTATTAATAACGAATAAGGCGCTGCCTGCCCCACGCTTTCATTTACTTTGGCATAACCATAAACGCTGGTTGACAGGGTCTCGAAATTAAAAGGGCGTAAAATCAAGGTTATGGGCAACTCCTTGAGCACATCAATAAAAACCAGCAAAAAAATGGAAACAAATGCCGGAAGCAATAACGGAAAATAAATTTTTGCAAAGGTAACCCGCGGGTTTTTACCAAGACTGACCGATGCGCTGTATAAATTTTGGGGCAACTTGTTGTAAATATTTTCAACCGGCTGGCGTGCCACGGTGTAAAAACGAATCATATAGGCCAGCACCAGGTAAAAAAACGTTCCCGTTAAGAACGTGCCAAGCCCGGCATCCAAAAAAGTTGATACGCTAATGAGCGCAACCGCCAGTACAGCACCTGGCACAGCATAACCGAAATCAGCTAAAAACTCTACCATTTTTAATTTACGCATGCGGTGAACGATTTTGCTGTAGCCGGCAACTATGCAAAAGAACAGTATTACCGCTGCAGCAATGGCCGCCAGTTGAAAACTGTTTACAGTGCGCGCCAGTAAGCGTTTGCTCTCGCCCGGCTCAAGTCCAAACTGCCAGGTATATAAAATCAAAATTGAAACAGGCAATATAAAAGCAAAAAACAATACCTTGAGGCAAACCAGCAATGCCAATGCATTGCGCCACCCGGTAAGTTTTATTTTTTGCATGGGTTTTGACTTTGAAGCCTGGTAGTAGCCTTTTTTATTCAGGTATCGCTGAATAAGTACCATGCAAACAACAACAAGCAACAAAATACAAAGCGAAAGGAATATGGTAACCGAAGGACCAACCTGCCAGCACCTGAAAATTTCGGTTGACAGGGTGCGCACACCGTAATAGGATGCCGCACCAAAATCGTTGAGCGTTTCCATGAACACCAACCACGCACCGGCAACAATAGCAGGTAACGCCAAAGGTAATGCGATTTTAAAAAATAATTTTCGCCCGCCAATACCCAGTAGCTTTGCCGACTCGCTGTAGTTACCCGAACTGAGTTTAAATGCATGCAGCGCTGTTATGAATATGTAAGGATACAGGCACAGGCCCAGCGTAAAAACGAGGCCGGCCATGTTCATCATGTTAAAATACATACCTGTACCCTGGTAAAAAAGGCCTCCGTAATTAAAAAACGAAGCGTAGGCAATGGCCATGATATAACCCGGAATGGCTATGGGAAGTACAAATGCCGTTTCTAAAAAACGTGCGCCAAAAAAAGAGTAATGCGCAAAAACATAAGCGGCTCCAACACCAATGACCAACCCAACCAGTAAAACACCACTGCAAAGCAGCGCGGTGTTGGTAACCGAACTGGTTGAAAAAAAAACAAACGATTGGTACAATTCGGCAGGGTTTAGCTGAACCGCTGAAACAAGTACAAACGCCAGGGGGATGCTACAAATAACGACCGGTATCAATGCAGGTAAGAACCAGGTCCAACGTATTGTTTTTACCGCTGCGCCCATGGTTTATTTCCAATTGGCAGCATTAAACAGGATGAGCGTTTCCCGGTTGAGCTCACCCAATTTTTGCAGGCTCAGGGTATCGGTTTTAAAATTGAGCCATTCTTTCAACACCGGTTTTACGCTTACACCTTTCCTGGCGGGGAATTCATTGTTGGCCTCGGCAAACATTTCCTGTATGTCATCGCGCAACATGAATTCAATTAATTTTTGCGCATTGGTTTTGTGCGGTGCATACCTGGCAATACCGGCTCCGCTGATGTTGATGTGTGCACCCCTACCCTCCTGATTGGGGAAAAACACGCCAATTTTACTTACTGCGTCCCGTTCACCTGCATCGGCCGACTCAATCATTTGCCCCAGGTAATACGTATTTACAAATGAAACATCGGCCTCGCCCGCAGCAATGGCTTTTACCTGGTCTTTGTCATTTCCCCTGGGTTCAACAGCCAGGTTACTGACAATGCCTGCGGCCCAATCGCCTGCGGCATCACTGCCGTTGTGGGCAATAAGCGATGCCAGCAAACTTTGATTATAAATATTATCACTTGAGCGCACCGTGAGTTTGCCTTTCCATTTTGCATCGGCTAAATCTTCATATGTACTTAGCTGGTTAGGCCGTACGCGCTCCCTGGAATATACAATTACCCGCGCCCTCACGGTTTGTGCAAGCCAGTAACCCTGGTCATCACGCAAATTGGCCGGAACCATGTTAAGAATTTTATCGTCATCAATGGGCTGCAACAACCCTTTTTCTTTGGCGCGCACCAGGCGGCCCGCATCAACAGTCATAAACACATCGCAGGGCGAGTTTTTTCCTTCTTTTTCCAAACGCACCATTAGTTTATCAGCATCATCATCAATCACGTTTACGTATATACCGGTTTCACGAAAAAACTGCCTGAATATTTTGCGGTCCACCGCATAATGCCTGTGGGTGTATACATTCACTTCTTCGTGCTTTTTATCTTTACCAACGGGCTTCTCGTCTTCACTCATCATGCATCCTGCAAGCGTCATCAAAACCACTGTTAAAATTTTCCTCATCGCATTAAAATCAAGGCCCGAAAATAGAATGATTTACGGTGGTGGGGCTACCTAAAAAAGGGGATTTAGTAACCGTTTGAGGTCTTGACGAAGCAAAGCTTGTCAAGATGCTGACACCGCTGTATTACGTTGCTGTCGCCAGCATTTGAGGCCGGAAGCTTAGGTTTGAAACGTTAATGAAATGGTGGTTGTGACAATTAACATTTATTTGGCTGGTGCGTGTATACCGGCCAGCATGCAACGCAAGCTGCCTCCCCCAAGGGTTTCAATGGTTGGGATGGATGCTGAAACAGCCGAACACGTTTTTTGCAACTCGTTGATTTGATTGTCAGTAAATGCGTTCAAGGCTGTTTCACTCATAAGCCATACCGATCCGTTACTGGTATTGGTTACCTGCAATACATTGCCGGCAAAACCGCTCATTTGCGCGTAACTGATTTCAACCAGGCGTTTACCGGTTTTTTCAATGGTATGCCGCAGCATGGTCTTTTCCAGTACATCGGTAACAGCATCCATGCATACAATTACGTGGTGCGTTCCCACGCTCATAACCACGTTGGTATGGTAAACAGGCATTCCGTTCACATCAACCGCTAAAAACGATACCGGGGTATATTCAATTTCATTGCATAATTCACGCAACAATGCCATATCAGTTCGGGGCGACTCACAGGCATAAGCCAGTTTA
>DASPJQ010000837.1:0-2393 GCA_035628535.1 Flavobacteriales bacterium
CCTCCTTAAGGCAAATACCCCAATTAACCAATTCGGTGTTGGCAATGGCGGTGTTCATTTTTAGAATGAGTTCGGCAGCGTCTTCCACCGTTTTGGCCAGCGGGCGTGGTATGTAATGCATGACCTCCTTATCTGAACGCATTGCAAACATGGCGGGCGCATCGGCCAGTTCCATTTTACGCAGGTAAAGTCGGTGCGTTTCCAATTGCGGGAACGGATCGAAGTGTACTTCAAGCATGATAAAAGATTGGTATTATACCCTTATACCGATTACACAAATATCATCAAGCTGTTCCAGGTCTCCCTTCCATTTTTCAAATTCTTCATTGAGCATTGTTGACTGCTCGGTCATGGATTGCTTGTGATTGGTGAGCAATAAAGTGGCCAGGTTTTTATATTTGAGCTTTTTACCTTTTGGCCCGCCAAACTGGTCGGCAAAACCATCGGTAAACGTATATACAATATCGTCATTGCTAAGGGTGAAAACCTGCTTGGTAAACGGTTCATTTTCGTAAGGGCTTATACCCACGGGGAATTTATCAGGTTTCACCTCGGTAAGTTCACCGTTGTGTACGATCCAAACCGGGTTGTTGGCCGAAGCCAGGGCAAGTTCTTTGGTATTGCGGTTATACCGGCAAATGGTCATGTCCATACCGTCTTTGTTTTCCCCGGCTTCTCCTGTTTGCTTGAGCGCGTGAATAATGCGTTTACGCAGGCGATTAAGAATTTCATCGGGTTCGGTAATATTGAGTTCATTTACGATTTCATTTAATAATGAAGCGGCCAGCACGCTCATAAAACCGCCCGGAACTCCGTGACCGGTACAGTCAACCGTAGCATAAAACGTATGAATTCCTTTTTCAGCAATCCAGTAAAAATCACCGCTCACAATGTCCTTAGGCTTAAATAAAATAAAGCAATCGCCCAATACTTTTTTGAAATCCTCCTCGGCAGGTAAAATGGCAGCCTGGATTTTTTGTGCATAGTTAATGCTGTCAACAATCTCCTTGTTATGTTGTTCCACCAGCATTTTCTGGCGTATTACTTCTACATTTTTCTCCTCGAGAAGTTTGTTTGATTTGAGTTTGCCGAGGTAGCTCCAAATAGCACCGGCAAGCAGTATAATAACAACGCCAAGGCCTATAAGCATCCATTTGTTCTGGCGGTCCTTTAAGGCGTTAATGGATTTTAATTCATTGTTCTTGGCATTGGTCAGTTCTATTTTTTTTGCATTTTTATCATTTTCATAAATAGCTTCCATACGTGCGCTCTCGGCAGCTACATTGGAAGCGTAAACACTGTCTTTCAGAACAACGGCTTCGGCCAGGAAAGGGTAAGCCTTTGCCGGGTTGTTTTTGTACAGATCGGCCAGGCCCATGACGGCATTAAGCAGGCCTTCGCGGTCGCTGCCAATTTCCTCCATAATTTCATAACCCCTTCTCAAATGCGCCTCAGCTTCTGCGGTCCTGCCCATAAGGGTGTAAATGCGCCCGATATTGGCTTCGGCATTTCCAAATGATGCATAATTTCCATCGCGCTCTTTTAACGGAACCGATTTCTCAAAACACTCAATGGCCTTTTCATATTTGCCCGTTTCCTTGTAAAATGAACCAAGCTCATTGTAAACGGGGCCTATGAACTGGGTGCTTCCAACCGTTTCGGCTTTTTCCATGGCTTTGTCAAAGTTTTCGCTCGCTTTATCAAATTGCTTTTTGGCATGATAAACAGCACCCAGATTTTTGTAAACGTTGATAATGGTTTCCTTGATGAGCGAATTTTTCTTTAAAACTTCCTTGTATTTGTTTTCGGCAATCAGTAAATATTCTTCGGCCTTGGCATGGTTTTTCATGCTCAGGAAAGTTTGGCCAATGTTGCTGTAAATGGCAAATTCATAGGCCGGAATTCCCTTATGCTTTTTAAGCATGTCAAACAGCAATTTCAACGCATCGTTGTTTTTACCAATTTCCTGGAACAATCCGGCTTTGAAAATAATAGCGTATAATAAATTTTCCTTGTTACTTATATCGGTAAAGGTTTGAATGGCCTTGTCGGCCGATAGCAATGACTTTTTGTATTCGCGATGGTCGCGCTGAAGAGCCGCCATAGCCTGGTAAATATATCCTACAATTAATTTCTTGCCTTTTGACCTGAAATGATCAATGGCCGTATTCATTTCCCTAAATGCATTGGCGCTGTCTTTTTGGTATTGAATGCGTACATCCTGGCGTATGTATTCACGCATTACAGAGTCAGGATACGTGTGGATGTGTCGTATAAGCGATTGAGAATGAGAGTTTTTTGTGATGGTGAAACAAGCAAACAGCATTACCGTGAGAACGGTGCTGCGGTATTGAAATAAAACCCGTGCTTTTTTCACGGACGTGAAGATAAAT
>DASPJQ010000838.1:0-6950 GCA_035628535.1 Flavobacteriales bacterium
CTCCATGGTAAATAAAATGCTGAATATCCCAAAAAGGGCAGGAGCCAGCGTTGGCATGTATTTAAACAGGTGTATTACCGATTCGGAAAAAGTGGCTGCATAACCGTTGAAGTAAGCAATGAAAAGCGATGAAAAGACCACATAAAACACATAAAACAGGTATACGCGGTTGCGGTTGGTGATGAAGAGAAACAGGTTGTAAATGGCCATAAGTATCATGATGCCGTAAAACGCGCCATGCCAGAAATTAATACCATGCTCCTGCCGGAAAAAACCTTTGAGGCTTGATGCGCGAATAATGTAACGCATGGGTGCAATATCGCGTACGCGTAAATAACATTCAACGGTATCACTTTTTTGCAATTCAAGGTTAAACAGGGCCCTGTGACCAAGGATCACACGCTTAATGACAGGAACTTCTATACCCGATTCCTGTTTTCTTATTCCGTTTTTTGTCACCTGATAGAAATGTATATAATGGGCGGCCGGCATGCCGTACTCAACATACCATTCATTCAACTCGTTGGTAGTAAAACGCATTTTGGCCCAAACAACCGATTTGGTTACGTTAAAATTGGTTGCATCGCCATCTGATGGCTTGAACTTTTGCTGTATTTCTTTGCTCAGAATGGTTTCAATGGTTTGTTTTCCCTCTTTGTCTTCAAACAGCAAGGCATAAGAGCCTACCTGGCATACCCCTTTTTTTTCGGTCAGAACGAACACTTTCTGGGCATATGACCGGGATAAGGTGGAAATTAAGAATAAAACAATCAGCTTACAGCGCATGCAATGAAAATAAGGATTTTTTGAATATACGTTGAATGACTTTTCGTGGATTGATAACTTTATTAGGGCCCGTAAAATTACCTGGATATATCCTTGCCATGCATCTTTAAATTTTAATGCCAATAATGCATACGTCATCAACCTGGTCAAGCCCGCCACGCCATGATTCAAAACCTGCCAGCAGCCTGGTTTTTTGTTCGTGCATGGACAAATCCTGGGCATCAACTATTAGCTTATGCATGGCCGAAGCCTTGAACTTTTTTTGCTTTTTTCCGCCAAACTGGTCGGCAAACCCATCGGTGAACATATAAAAACTGTTGCCTCTTGCCAATTGCAGGCTGTGTGTAGTGAACGGCCTGGTATTTTCAGATTTCCCAATGGGCATTTTATCACCTGTTACTTCTGTTGCAAGCCCGTTTTGTATAAGAAAAAGCGAATTGTGTGCTCCCGCCCATTTCAATTCCAGTGTTTGCATATTAATAGCGCAAAAACTGATGTCCATTCCGTCTTTTACTTCACTCTCGCTTTTTTCAAAGGTCTCAAGCACGAGTGAGCGGGTTTTGTCCAGTATTTTTCCGGGATCATTCAAATTAAATTCTTTCACGCACCGGCTTAATGCATTTGAGCAAACAACGCTTACCATGGCCCCCGGTACGCCATGTCCGGTACAGTCGCCCGCTGCAATAAAAACCATATGGTCTTTCGCTTCAAAAAAATAAAAATCACCCGCAATAATGTCTTTCGGTTTAAAAAGGATAAAAAAGTCGTTCAGGTGCTGTTGTATTAATTTTTCGGGGGGCAAAATGGCTTCCTGGAGCCGTCTTGCATAATTAATACTATCGGTAATTTCACGGTTTTTATATTCCACTTCCTTGTAAGCTGCCGCAATTTTCTTGTTGGCCCTGTGTTTGATGCTGTAACGGTTATAAAGCATCAGCAAAAATAAAACCAACAAAACGATTCCAGTCACAGCAATATAAATAAGCATTCGTTGCTGCTGTACTTTGGCGTTGGTAAGTTCCTGTTTTTTGTTCAGGTAAGCGATTTCCTTCTGTTTGCTCTCAACTTCATGCACAATTTGCAGTTCGGTAATGGCCCGGCTTTTTTGTTCATTCATAAGGCTGTCCCGTATCTGGCTGTATAATTTATAATACTTACCCGCCTTAACAAGGTCGTTTGACTTTTCGTACATCATGGCAAGTCTCTTTATATACCCTTCACCACGTGAAAGGTTCTTGTTTTTGTACAAAATATCAACGGCCTGCTGCATCATCTTGAGCCCTTCCTGTTTTTTGCCCAGGTTATAAAAATTAATGTTGGCCATGTTCATGAGTGCTGCCGCTATGGATTCCTCTTCGTTGTTTTTTTGGGCGATGGAAAGCGCATTCTCATACAAGGCGTAGGCAGTATCAGGCATACCCAACGTGTTATAGGCTTCGGCCAGGTTTGACGTTGCCAGTGACCATGCATAGGTATTGTTCAGGTGCTTAGCAAGGTCAATTGATTTTTTGTAATATTCAATGGCCAGTCTTGTTTTTTTTAGCCTGGAATACTGCCAGCCTACATTGTTATACGCTATTGCCAACCCGTCCTGGTCGCTCTGCTCGGTTTTTTTGGCTGCCTCAAGGTAGTATTCCAGTGAGGTGCTGTCATTTCCTAATCTTTCATAGCTCAATCCTATGTTGTTGAGAATGGACGATGCGATTTCTTTATTGTTTGATTTTTCCGCGGTTTTTTTTGCTTCGAACAAAAGTTTAAGCGCTTTTTCATAACTGCCGAGGTTGATGTACATCAAACCAAGGTTGTTCAGACTGCTGGCAACGTCTTTGGGGTTTTTTGCAATAAGTGCAAATTTGCGCTGAAGGTAAAAAAATGTAAGTGCCGGTTTGAGGTTCCCATGCCTCCATTCAACCGCACCAAGTACCTTATACGCGCGTGAAATGTATTGCGGGCTTTTTTCTGCTGTTTTGGATTTAACGATTTTAAGGGCAATGGTTTTTGCCTGGCCCGGGTTGGAGTAAATGAGTGATGTGGCTGTTTTGGAGAGCGAATCTAAATTTATTTCCTGTCCTAAAGCTGTTCCGTAACCTGTGAGGACAAATAAAACCGGCAGTATTAAAATAAAGCGCATGGGTTCAAACGCTGAAGATACAGAAATAAATGAAACCTTAATAAGAATCAATTTTTATTCCCATTACGCAAACATCATCAACCTGCTCATATGAGCCCCGCCATTTTTCAAAAGCGGTATTGAGCAGGATGTTTTGTTGGCTCATGCTTTTATCCTTTATGGAAAAAATCAGTTCAAGCATGTTGGAAGCTTTGAACTTTTTGCCTTTTTCTCCGCCAAATTGGTCGGCAAATCCATCCGTATAAAGGTAAATGGACTCCTTACCGGTAAGCTTGATGGTATGCGTGGTAAAATTCCCCATTGTTGCATGTTTGCCAACCGGCATTTTATCGGGGCTGATTACTTCTTTTTTATCGGGGTGTATGATCAGCAACGGGTTGTTTGCTCCGGCCCATTGCAATTCACCGGTTTTTTTATTGAGTGAACATAAGCTTACGTCCATGCCGTCTTTTACTTCACTGCCGCTTTTTTCAAACGTTTCCATAACCAGTTCCCTTACCTTATCCAGTATCTGCCCCGGATTGGTGAACCTGAATTCTTTTACCGCCCTGTTGAGCGCGTTTGAACAAACCACGCTTACCAATGAACCGGGAACGCCATGGCCTGTGCAATCGCATGCTGCAAAAATCACGTGATCGTTCAACGCTTCCAGAAAATAAAAATCACCGGCAACAATGTCTTTGGGTTTGTACAGTATAAACGATTCGGGCAAATGTTCCTTAACAAGTGATTCAGGCGGCAAAATAGCCTCCTGTAAACGCTTTGCATAATTAATGGAGTCCAGTATTTCCCTGTTTTTTTCTTCAACAATGTCTTTTTGCAATTGCAGTTCCGCTTTTTGTTGCGATATGGCAATGTTGGCCTTTTGCTTGCTACGGTAACCGCGGTAAATGGTGGCCAGTAAAATAACCAGCAAACCCAGGCCGCCAATAAAAAAATAAATGATATTGCGCTGGCTTTCCACTTCGCGTTCCTTTAATTGTTTTTGCTGGTTTAGCAGGCTTAATTTGCTTTTTTGCGCAAGGGCTTCCGCCTCCTTTTTTTTAAGACGGATTTCCTTCAGGGCTTTTTCTTTTTCAATGGTTTCGTTTTCGGCAATTTGTTTGTCCAGCTCGAAGCGGCTTTTGAGCAAAACAAGTTCCTGTATTTTGCGGTTGCGGTTCAACAACTCAATTTCATCCTGTTTTTTTCCTGATTCGTATTTGGCCTCAAGTTCATTCATTTGCTGTTGCTTTTCTGACGACAGCATGCTGTCCTTCAACTGTTGATACTTTTGAAGATAAATGAACGCGTTTTTATGGTCCTCCAGCGCATCGTATGATTTGTAAAGGCCCTGGTAAATGTATTGGTTCGAATAAAGGGACCCGTGTTCTTCAGCCAATGCCTCGGCTTGTTTCAGGTAAATAATCCCTTCGTTAAAATTTTTGTCTTTTTCAACAAGATCAATGCCAATAGCAATGGAATTGTTCATGATGCATTCATGGTTGTTGGCTTCCTGGCATATTTTCAAACCGCGTTTTTTATATTCCAGCCCTTTTGCATTTTCACCCAGTTCATAATAGGAAATACCGGTATTGGTATAAATGCTGCCAAGAAACACCCTGTCTTCACCGGTTTTTTCCAAATGCTGGATCGCCTTTTCGTACCATTTTATGGCCTCGCGCAGGTTTTTTAAGCCGTTGTAACAGGCGCCAATGGTGTTGTAACAATCCAGCAATTGATTGTTGTCACCCGATTTTATAGCCCATGTTAAAGACGATTCCGCATGTTTGAGCGATTCGCTGTAGTTGCCTGTTCTAAACTGGTGGTAAGCCAGGTCAAGATCAGCATCTGAAATGGCCAGGAAATTTGCGCTGTGTGATTTGGATGCGTAGTTCAACTGGTCAAACAACACCTCAAGCGCTTTTGCATTGTCGGCCATTTTTGAATAAGCATCGGCACAACCTTTAAACGTTTTTTGGGTAAGCTTCCAGTCGCCTGTTTTTTTGGCGGCATCAACGGCCTGTTTATACCAGGGAATACACGCCTTAAATTCTTTGTTTTTTTTGTAAGCAGAAGCGATGGAAAGAAAAGTTGTGGCGATTGCTGTGCCGTTTGAAGTGCGCTGGTATAAGGTAAGCGCATTTTCATAGGCGTCAACGGCCTCTTTGATCTTATAATTGTCCCTGAGTATGTTCCCTTTCGTAGCGTAACATTCAGCTTCAAGTCCGGGTTTATTTTTTGCATAAACAAACGCTTTCGCCACAACTTTTAGCGAAGCGTTAAGGTCCTCCTTACCGGTTTTGATGGCAAGCTTGTTAAGGCTGATTACTTTTGCAGAGTCATTTCCCGATGATTCAATGATGCGAATTTCTTCATCAAGGTTTTGGGAATATCCGGATACAGGGAATGAAAATAAAATTCCCGTCAAAAAAAACGATAAGAGAATCAGACGCATTTTAAAACGCTCAAATATAAAAAAATATGGTTTCTATAATGATATTTTCCTGTTAAGGAATGTACCGCCACTTAACCGGATGGTAAGCAGGTAAATCCCTTTTTGGCCAGCAAATGAACAATCAATTACACCGGATAAATTACCCGGTTTGTCACCATAAATCAATTGCCCGGCCATGTCAAATACGCAGATGCTTTCAACAACCGTTGAACTGCTGTATATGAGTTTGCCCTGTGAATGATCCATGTAAAACAACGCATCGTTTATTTGTTGGTACGCGTGAATACCAGTCGCTGCAGGCTCAAAACGGTAAACGGTGTTTGGCGATGGTGTTCCATTCAAACTGTAATCAAACGGGTTGATTCCTGCACCGCTTAAATTGTTGTTTTCGGTAGGGGCGACTGCAGCCCCGCTCAGACCAAACCCATATAAAAGCGTGCTGCCACTGTATTCGTAAATGCCTATTGAAGGACCTGTATCGCTGTTCCAGCTATACGCCAATGCCGGATTTGACACGGTGCATATGCCCACGTGTGTTTCAATGACATTGGTGGTTTCATACAGCCACAATTGAAAATTGGCCGTTGAACCGGCATTATTAAAGTAATCGGCATTGCTCCATTCAATTTTTAAAATGCGGTTGGGTGAGCTGCCTTCGGTTTTATAACTGATGGGGGAAAGTGAAGAACTTGTTCCTTTATCTTTCAGGGCCACGCCAAAAGGAAGTAAAAGATAATTATAGGATAAATCAAAAAAAGTGAATCCTCCGCCTTCAACATACAGGCTGGTGTAATTATTTCCCATAAAATTAAAGGTGAACCCAATGGGCACGGTAAATGAAGTGGCATATGACCAAACGGTTGAACCATTGGCGCTGGTGGCGCCTGTAAGGGCGGTGTACGCTGCGGTGGATGTGCTGAAGGTATAAGGTTGGCAAATTCCCTTACTGGTCAAAAACAGGCTAAAGAATATACATATTTTTTTCATAACTTTCGTTTAACTCACACTTTCAAGAATATGTTTATGTTTATGAAGCTTTTGCCAAACTTTACCCTACGGTATTTCTAAGGTTTCACGGAATTCCATGGTTTGATATCACATATTCCTTCTGTACTGCCCGCCCACCTCAAACAACGCTTTGGTAATTTGTCCCAGTGAACAGTATTTGCACGTTTCCATCAACTCTTCAAACAAGTTGCCGTTTTGTATGGCCACCTGTTGCAGTTTGCGCAACTGCTCTTTACTTTCATTGGCGTATTTTTTATGCAATTCCCTTACAGTGCTGATCTGGAACTGTTTTTCCTCTTCGGTTGCGCGAATTACTTCTTTCGGCAATATGGTTGGCGAACCTTTTGAACTCAGGAATGTATTTACACCAATAATTGGATATTCACCGGTGTGCTTAAGTGTTTCATAATATAAACTTTCTGCCTGTATCTTACTGCGCTGGTACATGGTTTCCATGGCCCCCAACACGCCTCCGCGCTCGGTAATGCGGTCAAATTCCATTAGTACGGCCTCTTCAACCAGGTCGGTGAGTTCTTCAATGATAAACGAACCCTGCAACGGGTTTTCATTCTTGGCCAAACCCAATTC
>DASPJQ010000839.1:0-1613 GCA_035628535.1 Flavobacteriales bacterium
TATCCAGGGCCGGGTTGCCGTATTAAGCGTTAAAAGCGTAAATATGTACCTGATCCGTTATTTCGGTTCAAGCGAATTGTTGTTAAACGGACAGGCCCTTCGTCCCGGTGGTATTTATGTGCTCACACAAGGCTCATCGCTGCGCAGTTCACGCGTTGCTCCAATTTATTACAGCGATATTATTGCCCGTTTCCTGAGTGATAAAAGTGATAAACGCATTGTATTTAAAGCCGATAATATTGTTTACCACTTTAAGGGTGGTAAATTGGGTTTGCACCCATTCAGCTTCTCAGAAGAATCGGGAAAGCTGTTGGGTATAATGGGCGGTTCAGGTGCCGGTAAATCAACTTTGCTGAACATTTTAAACGGCAACTATAAACCTACGCAAGGCAGCGTAACCATTAACGGTGTTAACATTCACACCGAATCCAATAAAATTGAAGGCGTAATCGGGTATGTTTCACAGGACGATTTATTGATAGAAGAATTAAGCGTTTTCCAAAACCTGTATTACAATGCCAAACTTTGTTTTGGCACCATGAAGGACGAGGAAATTACCAAACGTGTGAACGATGTGCTTAAAGCCATTGGCCTTTTTGAAGCGAAAGACCTTCGCGTTGGTTCACCGCTTGACAAAACCATTTCAGGCGGACAGCGCAAACGTTTAAATATTGCACTGGAGCTCATTCGTGAACCGGCCGTTATGTTTGTTGACGAACCAACGTCAGGCTTGTCATCACGCGACTCTGAGAACATCATGGACTTGCTGAAGGAATTATCCTTGAAAGGAAAACTTATTTTCGTGGTAATTCACCAACCATCGTCAGAAATTTTCAAGATGTTTGACAAACTCATGATTCTTGATGTAGGCGGATTACCGATATATTATGGCAACCCTGTTGACGCGGTAATTTACTTCAAGCTTTGCGTTAAACACGTTAACGCCAACGAAAGTGAGTGTCCTGAATGCGGTAATGTTAACCCTGAGCAAATATTCAACATTATTGAATCGAAGGTGGTTGACGAATACGGTAACCTTACCCCCAACCGTAAAATTTCAGCCAAGGAATGGAACGAAAGCTACAAGGAACAAATTGAACCCAAAATGGTTCCTGTGGCCGATGAAAAAGAAAGCCCTGAAAGCACATTCAAAATTCCGAATAAGATAAAACAGTTCAAGGTTTATTTTATACGCGATGTTTTGTCAAAATTGACCAATACCCAGTATATTCTCATTAACCTGCTGGAAGCTCCTGCCCTGGCCCTTATCCTGGCGTTTTTTGTCAAGTTTTTCTCAACCGGGGGCTTGACCACCAATTATGTTTTCCGTGAAAGCGAAAACGTTCCGCAGTTTATATTCATATCGGTGGTGGTTGCGCTATTTATCGGGTTAACGGTTGCTGCCGAAGAAATTATCAAGGATCAGAAAATCCTCAAGCGCGAGTCGTTCCTTAACCTGAGCAAGGTAAGTTACCTCATGTCAAAAATCAGCATCATGTTTATTATTTCAGCCATTCAAATGTTGCTGTATGTTGCCGTTGGTAATTTTATTCTGGGTATAAAAGGCATGTTCTTTACCCATTGGTTCATGCTCTTTTCTGTATCCTGCTTTG
>DASPJQ010000840.1:0-7095 GCA_035628535.1 Flavobacteriales bacterium
ATTGAAAACTATGCCACCATTAAAGAGGAATTAATCAAGCGTGGACATGTTTTTTCCAGTGAAACGGATACCGAGGTGCTGACGCACCTCATTGAAGAAATACGCAACAAAGGAAAAGTAAGTTTGTTTGAAGCTGTACGCCTTGCATTGAATGAGGTGCATGGCGCTTATGCCATTGTAATCATTTCAAAAGATAATCCTGACCAGCTTATTTGCGCCCGTAAAAGTAGTCCATTGGTCATAGGTATCAGCGATACGGAAGGTGAATATTATGTGGCTTCTGATGCGTCACCCATTATTGAGTATACCAAAAATGTTGTGTACCTTGAAGATGAAGAAATAGCCATTATTGATCGCGCAACAGGACTAACATTGAAGAACATACGTAACCAGGACAAGACTCCTTATATACAGGAACTCGAGCTGCAGCTTGAAGCCCTTGAGAAAGGAGGTTTTGATCACTTTATGTTGAAAGAGATTTATGAGCAACCGCGTTCAATTAAAGATTGCATGCGCGGCCGCATCAATTCGCATACAGGATCTGTGTTGCTGGGTGGAATTAAAGAGCACGAAAATAAAATCCTGAATGCAAGGCGCATTATCATGATTGCTTGTGGTACTTCCTGGCATGCCTGCCTTGTGGGCGAATATTTGATTGAAGAATTGGCGCGTATACCGGTTGAAGTAGAATACGCTTCTGAATTCCGTTACCGCAACCCTATTGTAAATGAAGGAGACATTGTTATTGCCGTGTCGCAAAGCGGTGAAACGGCCGATACCCTTGCAGCCATTCACCTGGCCAAATCAAAGGGCGCGTTCATTATCGGTATTTGCAACGTGGTTGGTTCAAGTATTGCACGCGCAACCGATGCAGGTTCCTATACCCATGCCGGCCCCGAAATCGGGGTTGCTTCTACCAAAGCGTTTACCGCACAGGTAACGGTATTGACCTTGCTCGCCTTACGCCTGGGTAAGAAAAAAGGCACCATCAGCAAATCACACCTCAATACCCTTTTGGTCGAACTTGACCACTTGCCCGAAAAAATCAAGGAGGTATTGGATGCCAACGCGCAAATTAAATACATTGCCGATATTTATAAAGACGCCTCCAACGCCTTGTACCTTGGTCGCGGCTCATCGTTCCCGGTGGCGCTTGAAGGGGCTTTAAAGCTTAAGGAAATATCATACATTCATGCTGAGGGTTACCCCGCTGCCGAAATGAAGCACGGCCCCATTGCTTTAATTGACGAAGAAATGCCCGTTTTCGTAATTGCTACAAAGGGCTCGTCCTATGAAAAAGTGGTGAGCAATATACAGGAAGTAAAAGCGCGCAAAGGCAAAATCATTGCCATTGTTACAAAAGGTGATACGGAAGTAAAAAAATTGGCCGAACATGTAATTGAAATTCCTGAAACCGAGGAATGCCTTGTGCCACTCTTATCGGTAATACCACTTCAGTTGCTTTCATATCACATTGCTGTTATGCGCGGTTGCAACGTTGACCAGCCGCGTAACCTGGCAAAAAGTGTTACAGTAGAATAATTTGAAATAAAACATCATAAAAAAAGCCCGGTATTGTGTCCGGGCTTTTTTAATTCATGCTGGAACCTATTTAAGCTTTATGAGTGTGGCGGCTAATTCGGTAACTGGTTTCTCAGCTCCGTCCATTATAAAATTGGTGAAGCCAAACACACTGAAAATACGCTGTACATACAAAGCATCATTCCGGTCATTGATGGATAACTCGCATGTATGCGTACCGGTTTTTTGCTTGTTCACGCTTAATTTAATATTGCTCATGGTTGCGGCTTGTTTTTTTAAATCCTGTATTTCCTTATCCGATGCCACAAGCTGAAAAATAGTTTTGCTGGTTGTGCCGTTTATGGCAAAACTCGATTTATTGTTTTTAATAACAGGTTTAAGCGAACTGCTTTGCCCGGTTGCGGCAAAGGCAACGGCAAGCAATAATATGTTAAGGACTATTTTTTTCATGGTTATTGGTTTAAGGTTATGTCAAAAAACAGGTTTGGAGTTTACGCTTCCTGCTTACAAAAGTTGCGCATATATGTGTATAATGTAAGACTTGAGTATTTAAATAAAAACATGCACACCGTGTAAATTGCATGATGAAACATGTATGTTATGTTGAATTCAAATAAAAGTATACGTGTATTGTGTAACATCTTTGCTTTGTACATGTGTATTGTGTAAAACACGTATAAGATTACCGCAACATTTAATTTTTTTTATTCGCTTGAATTTTTCTCTTTTAGTTTTCTTTAAAACTTTTAACATGGCATTTTGAACCACTTCATGATTTTTTTTCGTCTAACTGTCAAAGACCAAAGAACTATGAAAAGGTATATATTGCTCATTTTTTTTTATTGCTTTTCAGCTTTTATGCTAAGAGCACAAATAACAATTACACCGGGTGGTGGTACTGCAGCCATTCTTGCCAACTTATTCGGCCCGGGTGTAACGGTGTCGGGACTTACGATAAACTGCGCGAGCACCGCATATGGAACATTTTCCGGTTCGCTGGGTACCAGCGGAATGACTTCCGGTGGAATTGTGATGACATCAGGGTCAGCAGCCCTTGCTGATGGCCCTAACTCCTCCGGTAGTATGGGGTTTTGCCACAGCAGCGCACTGAACGAAAATCCGATTCTGGATGCAGCGCAACCGCAAAACTATTACGATGAATGCACCATTGAATTTGACATTGTACCGGAATGTAATACATTAAGTATTAATTTCTGTTTCGGGTCCGAAGAGTATCCTGAATATGTTGCTTCGTCCTTCAATGATGCGTTCGGGATTTTTGTTAGCGGGCCCAATCCTTCAGGTGGTAGTTATGTTAATCAAAATGTAGCCGTCCTTCCCGGAGGGGTAGTGGTCAGCATTGACAATGTAAATGCGGGTGTAAATCCCGCCTACTACAATACCAATACTGCGGGCATCATGCAATACGATGGCTACACCGATGGGTTGGTAAGCACAATCAGCGTGATTCCCTGTTCAACCTATCATTATGTTATTACCATTGCCGATGCAGGTGACTGTATTTATGATTCTGGTATTTTTCTCCAGTATCAGGGCTTGTACTGTTCTACAACTGCTTTTGCATTTAGCGCTACAGGCACACCAACCACCTGCGGTGCATGCAACGGAACGGCTGCAGTCACTGTAACCAGTGGCACCGGACCCTTTACCTATACCTGGACTAACGTATCGGGCACTGTTGTAGGAACAACTGCCTCCGTTTCGGGATTGTGTGCAGGCACGTACACGGTTGCTGTAAACGATGCTGCCTCCTGTACCCCACCGCAAACGGCAACAGTCATCATTGCGCCATCAACCGGGCCGGTTGTTACACCCGTGGGTGAAACATGTGCCGGGTACAACAACGGTTCAGTAAACATCAACAATGCACCCGGAGCCGGTCCTTATACGGTTTCGATTTCAGGCCCAGCCTCGGCCACAGTAATCGAGGCCAACACGGCTGGTGCCAGTGCAAATTTTACCAACCTTCCCGATGGCGTATATACGTATACCGTTAGTGGAACAGGAGGGTGTTCAAGCACCGGAACATTTACAATAACCGCAGGGCCTCCATGCTGCAGTGTAACCGCAAGCGGTGTAAATCCTTTGTGCAATGGTGACGCCACAGGTACGCTTACTGCAAACCCAACCGGTCTTCCGGGTTTTTCATACAGCTGGACAACCTCACCGGTTCAAATTACCCAGACTGCAACGGGTGTTCCCGCGGGAACTTATACAGTTACAATGACTGATGCGTCAGGTTGCGTGGCAACAACAACGGTGTCCATTGTCAATCCTCCCGCCTTGGGAGGTACCGTTAACATTGTGCACCCGTTATGCAACGGTGGATCAAGCGGTGTAATAACAGTTAATGCAAGCGGTGGTACAGGAGCCCTAACGTATTCCATAAATGGCGGAACTTTCCAGGTATCAAATGTTTTTTCGGGGTTAGCCGCAGGATCATACATTATTACGGTTAAAGATGCCAATGGATGTTTGTACAACATCAACGCCATCCTAAACAATCCGCCTGCTCTTACCCTTAACGTGACAGCAAGCGCAAATGCAACCTGCGGGGCATCTAACGGTTCGCTCACGGTTGCAGGAGCAGGCGGTACGCCAGCATATCAATACCAATTGGGTACCGGAGCATTCCAGGCTTCGGGTACATTTGCCGGTATTGCCGCAGGAACCTATGCGCTTACTGTGCAAGATGCCAATGGTTGTATAACTTCCATAACGGCAACCGTTGGAAGCTCGCCCGGTCCAACGGCATCTGTTTTATCATCAACAAACGTAAGTTGTTCAGGTGGCGTTAACGGGTCTGTGTTGCTCGGAGCAACGGGCGGTACCTCGCCAATAACGTATACTATAGACCTGGCAGGTCCAACGCCTCCGGTTGGTCCGCAGGCATCAAATTCTTTTACGAATCTTGTTGTCGGCACATACACAGCAACGGTTACCGATGCCAATGGTTGTTCGGGCACAACAACGTTTACAATTACAGCACCACCCGTACTTTCGTATACCACAACATTTACCAACGCAACATGTAACGGAGTATGTGATGGAACCATTTTGGTCAATCCCTCGGGCGGCACACCGCCATACGAATTCTCAAGTAACAATGGATTGACATTTAGCTCCACAAACCCAATGACAGGTTTGTGTGCAGGAAATGTTTTTGTAGTTGTAAAAGATGCCAACGGATGTCTTGCCAACTCAACCGTTGTTATTGGTCAGCCTTCAGCCATAACGGCAACATACGCCTTAACCAATCCTACATGTGCAGGAATATGCGATGGACAAATCCAAATCAATGCAACGGCAGGAGGAACACCTGCATACCAATACCAATTGGATTTGTCTGGTTCAACTCCTCCAACCCCGCTACAGTCATCCAACGTGTTCACCGGGTTGTGCAATGGTACGTATGCGGTTATTGTACAGGATGCCAACGGCTGCCAGCTTGCCAGTACACAGGTGTTGGTTGATCCTCCAGGGTACAACGTCAGCCTTGTTGATACCACCGAATCGCACTGCGGTTTTAACGATGGCAGCCTTGAAGTTGCGGCAAGTGGAGGAACAGCGCCTTATACATACAGTAATGTTACAACAGGCAGCGGCCCGCAACCAAATGGTTTGTTTACGGGTTTGGTGGGAGGAGGATATACCATTGAGGTGACCGATGCCGATGGATGCATTGAAAGCATAATTGTTGGCGTAAACGATGTTGAAATGGATGGTTTTCTGGATGGCGTAACACCCGCTACATGTTACAACAGTTGTGATGGAACCGTGCAAACACATGCCATAAATGGAGCGCTTCCCATCCAATATGAACTTGACCTGAGCGGTACATATGGCACAAGCGGGAATTTTTCCGGATTGTGTGCGGGAAGCCACATTGTAACCATAGTTGATAACGGATTTTGCGTTTTCACCATCCCGTTTATGATTGCACAGCCCGATTCAATTCTGTATACGCCTGTTACAACCAATGTGTCTTGTAATGGGAGCGCTACCGGTACTATATCATTCACATCGGTAACAGGTGGTAATGGTGTTTACCAGTACAGTATTGACAATGGATTAACCTATCAGGCAAGCCCCAGCTTTACGGGGCTCGTTGCAGGAACGTATAATTTAATGGTGATGGACGGGAATGGTTGCCTTGGAAGCCACCAGGTAATAATTACCGAGCCCGCGCCTATTGCATTTACTACAAACCTGGCAGACCTCACGTGTTATGCCAATAACAGTGGTTTCATCCTGATCTCAGCCAGTGGGGGTACGGGTGCATTGTGTTACAGCATTACCGGTGGACCGCCTTGTACTTCTGGATTTACGTTTACCGGTTTGGCCGCTGGTACATATACATGTTATATTGAGGATGCGGCAGGGTGTTCGGTTACCGGAACGGTTACATTGAACCAGCCGGCTCCGCTGGCAGCAGGATATGTAACTGCAGCAACAACATGCAATGGCATTTGTGACGGAACAATAACTGTTAACGCATCAGGAGGCACACCTTCGTATCAATATAGCAGTGATAATGGAATCACGTACCAGGTTTCAAACGTGCTTACCGGCTTATGCGATGGTTCATACCAGGTAATGGTGAAAGACGCCAACAACTGCCTTGTTGGCACAACGTTGAATGTTTTGGAACCTGCACCAATTGTGTTCAGCACCGCGGTTACCCCGTCTACCTGTGGTGCGGCTAATGGCGCTATTGATTTTACAACTACTTCAGGCGGTACGCCCGGATATGTGTATAGTATTACGGGAAGCGCCCCGTTTTTTACCACAACTAACTTCCCGGGGATTAACGCAGGAACCTATAACCTCGCCATTGAAGATGCCAATGGTTGTCCTGCAGCAGCTACAATTATTGTTGGTGACCAGGCCCCACCGGTTATTACCGCTGTCTTTACCACCGATCCGCTTTGTTTTAATGACTGCAATGGAACGGCAACCATAACCGCAACAGGCGGAACAGGTGTGTTACAATACAGTGTGGATGCTGGTGTTCCGCAAACGTCCAATGTTTTCAATACCTTATGCTCAGGCGCGCATGTTATTGAGGTTGCTGATGCAAACGGTTGTACAGCCAGCCAAAACATTACACTCAATAATCCGGCCGCAATTGGATTTACCACAGTAATTGTCGATCTCACCTGTTATAACGATTTTACCGGGAGCATTACAGTGAATGCAACAGGCGGAACGGGAACATATAGTTATAGTTACGATGGAGGAGTCACCTTTACTGCATCGCCATCATATAACAGCATAGCAGCCAATACATATAACCTTGAAGTTGAAGATGGCAACGGCTGCAGGAGTACAGGTACGGCTACAGTAAATCAACCGTCCCAGCTTATGTTTACGTCTGTAAATGCAACCGATGCAACGTGCGGTGGTGTTTGTGACGGATCAATTGCTACTGCGGTAAGTGGCGGAACAGGCGCTTATACCTGGTCATGGGGTAGCGGTATTTCCGGATCTTCAGATTCAAGTGCCGTTAATGTTTGTGTGGGCACATATGCT
>DASPJQ010000841.1:0-3761 GCA_035628535.1 Flavobacteriales bacterium
TGGCCTTCCTGCTTATTTTATCCTCAGTGATCCATCCATCAATAGTTCCTTTGCGTGGCGATGGGCATTTTTCACACTGTGCAATATAAATTTTCCGGACCGACTTTTGCGCAAACTGCTCATTCAGGTTTTTCAATGCCGCCCGGGTTTTTGCCATTACCACAATACCGCTTACATGCACATCAAGCCGGTGTACAATGCCAATGAAATATTTTTTGTTTTCAGGAAATGCTTCACGCAGGTGTATAGTGGCAAAATCTTCAAGGCTCGGGTAGGAGGAATGTTTTTCAACGGTGAATCCCGTGGGTTTGTAAACTACAAGCAGGTAATAGTCTTCAAAAAGAATATAAGGTAAATTGCTTTTTGAAAACAATGCTGAAAAATCCATTTTATCCTGAAATGTACGGTTTCATTTTTGCAGCCACTTCTTTCGCTTTGATTGCTGCTGCACGGGCAAAATCGGTGCCGTTTGATGCATATATGATTTCACGCGATGAATTGATGAGTAAACCTACGTTTTCATTCATAGCGTTTTTCATCACATCGTCAAGGTCGCCACCTTGCGCACCTATACCGGGCACCAGGAAAAAACTGGATGGGGCTATGGAGCGAATGTGTTTTAAATATGAAGCCTGCGTAGCACCTGTTACAAACATAAGCCGTTCAGAATTTGACCAGGTAAGCGATGTTTTTAAAACATTTTCATACAGGGTAAGACCATTTTCGGTTTTCAGGGTTTGGAAATCAAATGCGCCTTTGTTAGAAGTAAGGGCAAGTAAAATCACAAACTTGTTTTCGTATTCCAAAAACGGTTGCACGCTGTCGCTTCCCATATAAGGGGCAACGGTCACCGCATCAAAATCCATGTTGGTGAAAAATGCCTTGGCATATTGGTGACAGGTATTTCCTATGTCACCACGTTTTGCATCGGCAATCGTAAAATGGTTTGGATAATATTCAGTAAGGTATACAACGGTTTTTTCAAGGCTTTGCCACCCTTTAATGCCCAGGGCCTCGTAAAAAGCCGTGTTGGGTTTATATGCTACGCAAAATTCGTGCGTGGCGTCAATGAGCTGTTTGTTGAATTCAAAAACGGGATCGTTGCCTGTTAACAAATGCTGCGGTATTTTGGCAAGGTCGGCATCAAGCCCAATGCACAAACACGAGCCTTTTGAACGTATTTGTTTAATTAATTCGGGTAAAGTCATGCGGTTGATAAGTGCATAAAAATAATGCAATAAAAGCAGCCAAAAGCACTTATTTTAAACATATGGAACAAAAATTACAGGCCTTTGCAAGGCTGTTAAAAATAATGGATGAGTTGCGTGAACAATGTCCATGGGACAAAAAGCAAACCATTCAAAGTCTCAGGCATTTAACCATTGAGGAAACGTACGAACTGGCCGATGCCATTGTGCAGAATGATTTGGAAAGTGTGAAAAAAGAACTTGGCGACTTAATGTTGCATTTGGTTTTTTATGCGCGTATTGCCTCTGAAACCAACGCTTTTAATATTGCCGATGTATTGAACGCTGTTTGCGATAAATTAATTGACAGGCATCCGCATATATATGGCGATGTAAAAGTCAAGGACGAGAACGAAGTAAAAGCCAATTGGGAAAAATTGAAGTTAAAGGAAGGGAACCGCTCGGTTTTGGAAGGTGTGCCGGTTTCATTGCCGGCCATGGTAAAGGCCATACGCATCCAGGAAAAAGCGCGTGGCGTTGGATTTGACTGGGAAAACAGCGACCAGGTTTGGGACAAGGTGCATGAAGAACTGGAAGAATTAAAAAAAGAAGTTGACACAAAAAGTGATAAAATGGAAGAAGAGTTTGGTGATTTGCTTTTTGCTCTGATAAACTATTCGCGTTTTATTGGCGTGAACCCCGAAGACGCCCTTGAAAAAACCAATAAAAAATTCATCAAACGGTTCCAGTACCTGGAGAGCGAGAGTAAAAAAGACGGTAAAAAAATGGGAGAAATGACCCTGGAGGAAATGGATGTTTATTGGAACAGGGCTAAGAGAATAAGCTAATGTGATAATAAGCTGAACTAATAAAAAAAACAGAAAGGAATATAAATTGGCTCATTTGCACATTAGTTTGTTAGCTTATCACCCACGGTAGCGTATCCATTTCCACAATTCCCGGTACGTTGGTTTTTTCCCGTACATTAAAATTCCCACGCGGTAAATTTTTGCGGCAAGCCAGGTAGTAAATATGAACGTTGCGATTAGAAGCAACATTGAAACCACAACCTCCCAAAAAGGGACTGATCCTGTTGAAACCCTCACCATCATAGCTACGGGTGACGTTAGTGGTACATGCGAGGCCCAGGCCAACGCTTGTCCATCGGGGTTTCTCAATCCCATTTGCGAAATAATAAAGCCGAATATGAGGGGAAATGAAATAGGTAGCATAAATTGTTGCGTGTCGGCCTCACTGTCAACAGCTGAACCAACGGCTGCAAATAAGGCCCCATACAACAAATAACCGCCAATGAAAAAGAAAATAAAAAGACTGATAAGCGTTGGATAATTTATTTCATGGAATATGACATTGTACAGTTCGCTGTCGGTATTCATTTCGGTCATTTGAGCCGTAACGTTTTGTGCCATGCCAGGCAAATTTTCCGGAGCGCGCATGTCGGTAAACAGGTAACTTTGTGCAGTGGTCATTAAAACAAAAATAAGCGCCACCCACAAAACAAACTGCGTAAGGCCAACCAGCATAATGCCTACTATTTTGCCCATCATGAGCTGAAATGGTGTAACCGATGAAACCAATACTTCAATTACCCTGCTTGTTTTTTCCTCAATTACACCGCGCATAACCTGTGCGCCATACAGGAAAATAAACATGTAAATAAAAAGGGCAAAAATAAAACCAACAATGGCTTTTTTATCCATGGCATCGTCCTTCAGGTTTGCATTTACGCGTTTGAGGTTTATGCCGGCTTTAATGTCTTTATAATCTTCATAGGAAATTTTTCCGTGTTTTTTGATCCTGAGTCTTTCAAATACTTCGTTGATGTTGCTTATCAAGCTGGTCTGGAAATCGGCATCGGGCATTTTTTTGTAATGCATAACCACCTGTTTGTTTTCAGTCACCTTGGGATTTATGTAAATCATCAGGTCGTATTCCGATTCAAGAAACTTTTTTTGGTCCACGACTTTATCAGTATAGGTGATGAATGTAGACTTGTCATGATCTATTTTATTGGTGAAAAATCCTGTTTCGTCCGAAACCAGTATTTTTTTATCAGATAAATCGGATGAGCCAATAACAACGGCCAGCACAATAAACCCCACAATTAAAATGGGACCTAAAATAGTCATGAGGATGAACGATTTCTTTTTCACCCGTGATAAATATTCCCTTGCTATGATTAACCCTATTTTATTCATGACTATTCGGTTAAAGAAGGAATTTTGGTGTTTCCGGTTGCCCCTTGCACGGTTTCAATGAATATCTCATTCATGGTTGGCACCACTTCGTGCAGGCCTTTTATTTCAACAGCGGGTATGAGTGCCTGCAACAGGTTGTTTACGGTATTGTTGTTCAAGAGTTTTACGGTGCATTTGTGGTGGTTGTTATCAATCATGTGTTTTTCCACCAATTCAAACCCGGCCCACAGCGCATTGGCAAAGGCAATCATGTTACCGTTAAATTCAACTTCAAACGTGTTTTTGGCAAATTTCTTTTTAATGTCTTTCACGCTTCCGCTCAACAATACCTCCGATTTGTTGATCAAAGCAATGT
>DASPJQ010000842.1:0-1540 GCA_035628535.1 Flavobacteriales bacterium
TATTTTGGGCATGGGCGATGTGGTAACACTTGTTGAACGTGCGCAGGAACAGTACAATGAAGAAGAAGCCCGCAAACTTCAAAAGAAAATTGCCAGGAACCAGTTTGATCTGAATGATTTTCTTGAACAGCTGCAGCAAATTAAAAAAATGGGAAGCATGAAAGACCTTGTAGGCATGATTCCCGGCATGAATAAAGCCGTAAAAAATGCCGAGATTGATGACAACGCGTTTAAGCCGGTTGAAGCCATTATACGCTCCATGACCCCAAAGGAAAAAAGCAATCCCGATGTAATAAACCCCAGCCGCAAACAACGCATTGCAGCCGGCAGTGGTACAAGTATTCAGGAGGTAAACAAGCTTCTTAAGCAATTTGAAGAAACGCGTAAAATGATGCGCATGATGAGCGATAAGAAGAAAATGATGGCCATGATGCGCCAAATGAAAAATATGCCGGGAATGGGCAATATGGGTCAATAATATGCGCTATACGTTTATTTTTATTTGTACAACATTGCTTTTTGTGTATGCTTGTTCGTCAAGTGATGGAAAAAAAGATACTGAAAACTGCCAGAAACCAACGGCTGTTACCAATCCCAACGGGATGAGTGAAATGTCACAAATTATGGAAGATTGGTATGCAGCCATGAAAACAGCCGGTGATTCAATTCGTGCAGGCAAAATGGCCACCAATATACCCGAATTTGATAAGCAAAAAGCGCTTAATGCCCAAACATCAAAAACCAACATGAAAAAAGAAAATTTTGATTCGTTTACTGAAACTTTTTTCTTCAATTACACCAATTTTCGAAAGGCTACTGACGGTTACCAACAGGCCATGGAATATAATCTTACCGTAAAGGCGTGTGTAAATTGCCACGAGCAATATTGCCATGGTCCGCTGGTGCGCATTAAAAAACTTGCCATTGCCGATATTTGAATGAGCCTGTACTCATATTAACTTACTACTGGCCTCCTGCGGGCGGATCAGGCATACAGCGCTGGATGTATTTCAGTAAATTTTTACCGCAACACGGGTTTACACCTTACGTTGTTACGGTTGATGAAAAAAAGGCTTCTTATAAATTTATCGATACGAGTTTTAATAAACACGTAAGCCATGTACATACTACGCGAACCAAAACACGCGAATTACTCAAGCTTTATTCAACGCTCACAACAGGTAAATCAACTTCGGGAATTCCCCAGGCATTTGCAGGCGAAACCAAACCTGGCCCATTGAAAAAGCTGGCCCGTTATATACGCGGTAATTATTTTATTCCCGATGCACGCAAGGGTTGGAATAAATTTGCGTTTAAAGCTGCCTGTGATTTGATTGAGAAATATAACATTAAAAAAATCATTACAACAGGTCCACCGCATTCAACGCACCTGGTTGGTATAATGCTTAAGGAAAAATACAACGTTGCCTGGCTGGCTGATTTCAGGGATCCCTGGAGGGAACTTTATTACAACAGGCTTTTATACAGATCGGCCCGTGCCGATAGAATTGACGCAGCACTTGAAAAAAAAGTTTTGGAA
>DASPJQ010000843.1:0-3427 GCA_035628535.1 Flavobacteriales bacterium
AACAAGGCCCAGCACAAGAAAAAAAACGGTATAATTATAGGTCAGTTCAATACGTGCCTTTTCAAAAACGTCATCAGTTTTTGCAAGGTAATCGCCAATAAACCATTTTTTGATACGGGTCATGAGGGGAGATGATTAACAGTTATCGGTACATTGGTGTATCAATTATCAGGCTGTGAGGGTAAAAGTAAATGAAAAAAGGAAAAGAAGAAAATAAAACTTAGTCACCACCACATCCGCTGCTACAACTACTCCCGCAACCTGAAGCACTACATCCGCTGACCCCACACCCTGAACTGCCGCATGAAGAGTCAAAGCTTGACCAGCTTCCGCACGAATTCCAACTATAATCTGTACCATTTCTTGTATAAAGGTCCTCTGCAAAAGCGGCATTGATTAAATGCAGGACTCGATTTTCATGCACGAGACCAGGCAAATGTTCCCCCGTATTTCTTCTATTAATTTTGCAACAGCCGCGGGGTTGTTTTTAATCAGGCCTGGTAATTTTTCTTCCAGTAACAAAAGTTCTGCATCAACCTGCTTTTGCACCTGAAGCCCGGTAGCGGTTAATGACAATCCACCAAAAAGACGGTTCCATAAGCTTTTATTGAAAAGGGCTGACGAAGGGTTTTTCATAAATGCAGGTGCCATACCTGGTCAACCTGGTCGCTGGGGGTTAGCGGGTGGGTAGTAACATGGTTGAGGTATACAAATTTTTTGTATTCCACTATGGCACGGAGTGAAAATTCCATGGACCATCCGTTGTCCCGCGCAAGCCTGTCGCTAAATGTCATAGGCGATGCCGGATCATCCATTTCAAAGCCCAGTAATTTTTGCCAAACAGTTTCCTTTTCCGCAATCATGCTGCCGAAAGGTACAAATTAATAAAATACTTGAAAACAAACAGAACGCAAAAACAATAAACGAAATTAACAAAAGAAAGGTGAAAAAGTGAATGTTTTAGTTGCTCCATCAAAAGTGAAAAACCAGATAAACAATGCATGAATGCAGTTAATAAAAGGCCTACGGTAACACCCGATTCAATCAGTATTTGGTCAACAAGAAAAAGCGCAGCGCATTTGGAGATTTTTTACTGGCAAGGTGTATGAATGACAGGGAAAATGAATTCGTTGATTTGTTTTAAAAAGTACAATAAGAACACCAGGTATACCGTGAAAGTTTAAGCATGTGTGCAGGACCAAGGGAGTTCAGGCGCCCGCTTGCTGTAAATTGAAGTCCTTCTGCAGAAATCACAATGCATTAAAAATCAATCGGTTTTTACTAATTTTCAATACTGTCATAAGGCATTCAAAAAAATACCTAACTTTGTCGTGTCTTTCGGTTATGTAATCCCGATTTACCGGGCAAAGTAACTGATTATACAGAAGAGGCGAGAGACTAGGCTCAACGACCCTCTGGCAACCGGAAAGATTAAAAGTTCAACGTTTAAGGTTTAATTGCAATCACCTTTAAATTTTGAGCCTTAAGCATTAAACTTTCGTTGGTGCCAATTCCTACCTAAGCCCTTAAAAACAGGGAAAGGAAATATAAAAAGTGAAATATGAAAAAACTAACCAACACCCACCCCGATAGCTATCGGCATCAGCGGATGAATAAAAACAGAGCCCTTACCGGGCAAGCCTGTTGTTGCTGCATATTGTAAGCGGGAAATAGCAAAAAGTTTAGTTGATCCCATTAACACACGCTGTTGTGCATTGATGGGTCATTTAAATACATAGTTACGCATGTTGTTGTTTATTTAGTTTATATGGAAACCATGAAGGGATCACCTCGCCTCAAGGGTGATTCCTCCAATGGTTTTGAAGAGAAAATGAAATAGCCATGCACTTTATCAAAGCATTAAAATGCCAGGGGGTATATGACTACTAAAAGGCAAGTTGTTGAACATATGAAAACGAAAGAGATCAGGAAAAATACGGAAGTAAAGTTATTCAAACCTGCCCAGGCCTTTTACCTGGAATGCGGGGGTGTTATTCCGCAACTTGAAATAGCCTACACCACACTGGGAGAACTCAATGCCGAAAAATCAAATGTGGTTTGGGTTTGCCATGCCTTAACGGCCAATGCCAACCCGGCCGAGTGGTGGCCGGGACTCGTGGGCGAAGGTTTTTTAATTGACCCGGAAAAGCATTTTGTTGTATGCGCCAACATCATTGGATCCTGCTACGGAACAACAGGTCCTTTATCGCTTAATGCGCAGGGCAGGCGCAAATACTATAGTGAATTTCCGTTTGTGACCGTACGTGACATGGTGTCGGCCCATATTTTACTGGCCGATGAACTGGGTATTGATAAAATTAAATTGCTGTTGGGGGGTTCATTGGGCGGCCAGCAGGTCATGGAATGGAGCATTATGCAACCCGGGCGCATCGTAAGCCAGGCATTGGTGGCAACCAATGCATTTCATTCACCGTATGGCATTGCGTTTAATGAAAGCCAGCGCCTGGCCATTTTTGCCGATGAAACATATTTCCACAATACCGATAGCGGAGGGGCAAAGGGACTTAAAGCTGCACGATCAATAGCGTTGATCAGTTACCGTACGTATAGTGCTTACAACACAACGCAAAAAGAGGAAAACATCCATAAAACAGATGGGTATAACGCATCGGGATACCAGCAGTACCAGGGCGACAAACTTGTAAACAGGTTCAATGCATATTCTTATGTTTCACTGAGCAGGGCCATGGACTCGCACAATGTAGGCAGGCACCGTGGCAGCATAGAACAGGCCCTGGCCAGCATCAAAGCCAATACCCTTTGTATCGGAATCAGGTCTGATGTATTGTTTCCGCCTGTTGAGCAACAATTTTTACGCGACCATATACCCGGGGCACATTATGCCGAAATTGATTCGGCTTACGGGCATGACGGGTTTTTAATTGAAGTAAAAAAACTAACCGAAATCATAAAAGAATTACTCTGAAAAAATGACAACAAGAAAAAACCTGAAGATTGGCTTGTTTGGCTTTGGCTGTGTTGGGCAGGGCTTATACAATGTATTAAAGAACAGTACCGGTATAAAGGCCGAAATCAAACGCATTTGCGTAAAAGACCCGCAGAAGCAACGCCCGCTTGACAGGCATTTGTTCACGTTTGACAAACAAGAAATTTTAAACAACCCCGAAATAAACCTGGTGGTGGAATTGATCAACCATGCGGGCGATGCGTTTGAAATAACCAAAACAGCTTTGCGTAATGGTAAGGATGTGGTAACGGCCAATAAAAAAATGATTGCCGAACATTTTACTGAACTTATATGCCTGCAGGAAGAAACCGGCCAGGCCGTGTTGTATGAAGCATCGGCCTGCGGCAGTATTCCTATTATACGCACCCTTGAAGAGTACTATGATAACGAAACATTGAATGGGGTGAGTGGTATTTTTAACGGTACAACCAATTTTAT
>DASPJQ010000844.1:0-13046 GCA_035628535.1 Flavobacteriales bacterium
TGGAATCAGCATGATTAACGATTATCATCCTGACCTGGTTTTCCTGGACATAAGTATGCCGGACATGAACGGCTTTGAGTTGCTTGAAAAGACTTCGTATAAAGATTTTAAACTGGTATTTGTAACTGCACACCAGGAGTACGCCATCCAGGCCATAAAAAACAGTGCCTTTGATTATTTGCTCAAACCTGTTGATGCCGATGATTTGAAAAAATGCCTTGAACGCATTGAATCGGAAAAAAAAGGTCATGTTGTGAATGGAGCGCAATCCAATTACAAAACTGTTTCCACCAGGCCGGTTGAAATTTCGGTGAAGGACGGTATCATTTATTTAAAGCAAACTGACATCGTACGGCTTGAGGCTTCACGCAGTTATACGGTGTTTTACCTTGACGGGGGTGTAAAGCACGTGGCTTCGCGCAGCCTGAAAGAATACGAGGCCTACCTTGACACATCGGTATTTTACCGGTGCCATAATTCGCATGTGGTGAATTTGCAAAAGGTGCAAAAGTTTATTAACCGCGATGGGTTTTTTGCGCAAATGAAAGACGGGTCGGTAGCCGATGTTTCCAAAACCAACAAGGAAGAATTTTTGTACCGCCTGAAATCGATTTGATATTTTCCTACTGAAAATTGCAACAGCGTTTCTGCAAACCAGGAATGCTGTTTTGTCTTTCGCGCTTATTTCTAATTAGTCATTTTCATCCAGTTATCAAAAATTTTTCACTGGAATTTGTTTTGGCAATTCAAAAAAAGCATTTTGCAGGTTCAGAATCGTTGTTTGGGAAAACAGGTTTAGAAAAATGCTGCAGGCTAACTAGCTTGGTCATCAAAACAAATATTAACCTTTTAAAAAACATGTGGTATGAAAAAGAAAATTATTTTAGGAAGCGTGCTTGCTTTCACAATGGCAGCTACTGCGGAGGCGCAGTGGAGTGGTGGTAATCCGGAGGTGCAAAACGGATCTGCGTTAATTGGAGCAACAGGAACTCCGGCCAACCAGCTTGAAGTAAAAACTGGAACTTCAGGTGATGGTATAAGAGTAACAAAAACCGGATCAAGTGGTTCTTGTGCTTTACTTCTTAATAATACCACCCCTAATGGGAATATGTGGACACTTTCATCACAAGGAACGTCAGATTCATCCCCTGGAGGCCTTTCAATTTTAAGCAGCTCGCAGTCTAACCCGGATATGCTTATTGAGACAAATGGCGTAATTAGAATGGGAGGAAATGTGTATTCTAGTCCAATTTTACAAATTAGCAGAAGTGGTAATAACGCAGGCGTTGGTGCAACAAATGCCCTTGCAAAATTCACATCTGTATCAAATGGATTTCAGTTTGGAGGCTTATTCCAGAGTGATCCTACAGGAGATAATGGAACCTGGGAAGGCGTTGGTTGTTCTTCAGTAAATTCAGGTGGATATACTGGGACATTTATTGGTTTTGAAGGATATGCAACTTCAAGTTCAAGCGCAAGCGGCAGAACGACAAAAGGAATTTATGGAACGGGTAGTGGCGGATACACCAATTACGGAGCTCACTTAGTATCATCAGGCGGAAATACTGCTTATGGCGTGTACGCATCAGCATCAGGTGCTACAACTAATTGGGCAGGTTATTTTGCCGGCAGTACTTATTCAACCGGAACTTACCAGGGATCGGATAAACGCTTTAAGAAAAACATTCAAAAATTTGAAAGCGCTTCGGCAAAACTTCAAAAATTAAATGGTTATACGTATACATTTAATGCGGCTGCTTTTAAAGAACGTAATTTTGAATCAACCGAACAAATCGGTTTGATTGCCCAGGAAGTTCAGGAGGTATTTCCCCAATTGGTTAAAGATGACGGCAGCGGATACCTTGCAGTAAATTACACCGGATTAATTCCTGTTATGCTCGAGGGCTTCAAAGAACAACAAGCTACCATTGAAGCACAGCAAAAACAAATTGATGAATTGAAATCACTTGTTCAGTCATTGGCAACAAACAACAATGGTATTAAGAACAATGCACAAGCCATTACCTTCACCGACAAAAACTCAGTAATACTTGACCAAAACATGCCAAACCCGTTTGCCGAAAGCACTGTAATTACTTATTCATTACCTGCTGAATTCGGTAAGGCCCAAATCCTGTTCCACACAGCTGATGGAAAAATCATTAGGGCGGTTGATGTAAACCCCAAAGGCATTGGACAACTGACCGTATTTGCCAATGATTTGACAACCGGAACATACACCTATACATTGGTTGTTGACGGCAAAATCATTGACACCAAACGCATGGTTAAGCAATAACCATTTTTCAAAACACAGTCATTTTACACACCCGGAACAAACGATTAACAACTGACAAATAACGATTCTTTTTATTTCCTAATGGTTCCAACGGGCGGACAAAGCAATTTGCTCCGCCCGTTTCTCTTTCGCGTCTTAAGAAAATTCCATTGGTTATTTCGGAAGCTTAAAGTGCTATTGGGAGAACAACTATAAATGAGGCGGCAACATTGCGTTATATCCAGGCCTTATTTTAAACTATAAACGCATTCAACAATCAATTATAGCTTTGGGCGCAATCGTTAATGGGTTAAACCTGTAAGTGTATACTATTGTGTTGTTACCGAACAAGCCCATTCATAATGGCACCAGCACATGCTTGATCCCGCACTCAATTGCCAGCTCAGTTTCCGGTTTCTTTCTTTAATTTCCAGCACAACCGGTTCATATTCCTGTTTGAAAACGTGATAATAAAGCGGTTTAAAATTTCCATACACGTATTTTTTTTCGCTGGAAAACTGCCACAATTTTGCAAGCATGATTTCCTTTCGCTTTTTGTCGTATTCAGGAGTTTCAAGGTATTGTTCCAGCATATCGCCATCATAAATCCTGTACGTATTGCGCTCACCGTTAAATTTGGTATAGGCCAGGCAGGCAAAATCACCGCCACGGGCATCGTCTTCAGCATTGCCCTCAATGGTATACACCCCCGCTGTGTCCTTTCCAAGAATGACAATAAACCCCGTTCCATTCCCTGTGTCCACTATGCTTTCGGCAAACCGGGCTATCGTGCCATACTTTGGTTTCCAGTGATAAACGGTAACACTTGCCGGGCCCCATCCGCAATTTTGGGCGCTTAAAATTTGTGGCATGCCCGTTACGAAAAGCGCAAACATGCATTGTATGAATTTGTTCAGGGCTACCATGCAATAAAGATACTGCACGGTACCGAAAAACCCCTGAACGTTTAATAAAGCCCGGTGTATGAATAATAAACAAGTTAGGGTTTTAAGGACCTAAATCACAAAATTAGCACTATGAAAAACAAGCTTGTTATAACATTGCTTTTTTGGGTATTGGGATGCAGCCTCAGGGCTGAAACCAACCCGGTAACCATAAGCAAGCCTCTTGTTTCCAAATCGAAAAGTAATTCGTTTCACCTTTTTGGCGATGATATTTTATGCATTGATTACAAATACGAACAAACGGTATACAACGATGACGGGAAAATTACAAGCCAGCAGCCCTTTGAACTTACGCTGTATGATTCGGCATTCAACGTGCGCAAGTCGGTGAAATTTGCAAAAATAAACCGGTGGAATTATCGTGTTGAGGTATCAAAAGACGGGAAAAACATTTTTATTTTTTATCAGCCCTGGCGATGGAACCGCAGTGTTGCGAACGGAACGGTTAAACTTTTTTGCCTGGACCGGAATTTAACCTGTACGCGCATCTGCAAATTCATTATTCCCGGATCGCGTCCCTATATTACCGAAATCGAAAGAGTAGCAGGTAACCATATCGTTGTTTCAGGCGAATTTGCCAACCGGGAAAACCGGTTTATGCTGAATGTTGACCTGGCCACCGGCAGGTATGTAAAATTTAAACTGAAGAAAAACGAAGAGTATTATGTTACCAAACATTTTCCGCAAGACAATAAAACGTTGGTAATTTCACACCCTTATACGACCCGTTCCGATTCTTTCATGCTTAACATGTTTACAACTACCGGTGTTTTACTTAAGCGGCAGTGGATTACCTTGAGCGAAGGTTACCTGATACAAAGCATCAACCTTGTGCGCTCAGGTAAAAATAAGTACATAGTGTACGGCCAGGGTTCAAACGATAAGCGCGAAGCCGGGCACCGTGCCTATGTATTTGCCATTCTTTACGAAAACGGCAAATTAAAAAAAACCACTATTGTGAATGAGAGCATGATTGATGCAAGGGCCCGTGATGATTTTGACAAAGTTGGGCTTATACCGGCCGATGAGCCGCAGCGGGACAGGTTCAAAAAAAACCGCAAAGACATGCGCACAGGCAGTGATTACATACATTTTACCGACACCGAAATGCACCTGGACGGAAACCTTTATCTGTTCGCAGGCTTGTACGGGCGGGAGTTGGAAGGGGGTGTATTGGTTGAGCTGGATAACGAATTAAAACTCCTTAACAGTTACGTTTTTCCCATAATTGATAAATTGACTTTGTTAAACCGTAAATACTATAACTGTGACAATGGAAAAAGCACGGTTAATTCAGGCGGTTTTTATTATGCATACGGGCTGGGTAAAAATATAAGTGGTATCCATATCAGCAAAGCCGGTGTTGTGAGCGGTTTTGCTTTTGACAACAATGATTCTAACAATATCTGTATTTCGGGAGCTACCCAAAAAGGGTTTATTGCACAAAGCCAAACCTATAATTCTTCTGCACCTGAAGGCGAAAAATACACCCAACATGTGTGGAAGGTGAACGTTAACAATAAATGATGCTAATTCACTTGTTTCTTCATCATTCCGGGTTCGCCATTAACCTTAATTAACCTACTATAACCCACCATTAACCATAACCGGTTTTTAAGGCAGGTAATTTTAGAGCCAAAAAGGTATGAAAAAATTAGTGTTACTATATATGGCATGCGCATCTTTCAACGTCACACATGCACAGGACCTGCATATATATTCAGGAACGGTACCCGTGATTGACGGAATAATTTCCCCGGGTGAGTGGAACGATTCCGATTCATGCCAAATAGCCATAAGCGGATCATTAAAGGTCACGGTGCGTTTCAAGCACGATGGGAGCAATCTTTACTTTGTTTATTACAACCACCTGGAATCAGCGGTGCGGTGTCCCGAAGTTAACCTTGACATAAATAACAGCAAATCTACCAGTTGGCAAGGTGATGACTGGTGGTTTCACGCATCGGGCACCGATTGTGAAAATAACGGTGCGCCCAATGTGTACAGTGATTGCCTGGCCGTACAGCCTGACTGGGAAGCGGTGCCTAATTTCGTAAGCGGTGGGGCGAATGAAGACACCGTTGAAATGCGCCTGCCGTTTTCAAAAATAGGTTTTGCGTACAGCGGAGGAATTGACACCATAGGTCTTGCGCTTGATGTAACCAATACGTTCAGCGCCTGGAACATGTACCCGTCAACCGCTACGGTAAACGATCCATCGACCTGGGCCAACGGTATATTTTACAATTATGCCGCAGGAATAAAAGATACCGGAAAACCAGGTGATGAAATTGTGCTTTATCCGAACCCGGCAGCCGGTCAATTTTTTATTTCAGGTCAAAATTCTCATGGTAAAATACGCGTTTATGACATAACAGGAAAAATGGTGGGTGAGCAAACGGTATCGGCATTCCCTGCAGTGGTGGATGCATCGGTTCTGTCACCCGGAGTTTATATGGTACAGGTTGGAGGGGCGTGTTTTAAACTGGTAAAGAAGTGATGCGAGAATCCGAAATCACTTAATGTTTGTAATAAAATCTGAAATGCTTCGTTTATCAGTGGTTTTTTCGTCCGTTAATTCCACCCGTACAAATTCATGCACTTCGGGGTTTTTATCAAAGTCGGGGTATTCACCGTAAAGCGGTGGCACCATAAAATGGCTGTGGTGGAAATACTCCTGGTTGGTAAGCCTGCTTTTGAGTTGGTATTCAATTTCGCCCAGGCGTAAATCATCGGGGTTGGAAAAAATAATTTCGCTTAGCATTTTTTCGTTTTTCGCATTGCGGTATTGGTAGGTGAACTTGATGTTTGACATCTTGCTAAGATAGAAATGAGTATTGAGATACAAGGCGTGGGATACGGGCTCTCAAAGGAAACATTTTTGAACAAACGGTTAAACCGGTTTAATCGGGTAGCGTTGAACCAATGAGTTATTTGTACCGGGCTGATTGAGACATTGTTTATAAAAAAGAGCCCGACCCGTTGAAGAATCCATTATTTTCCGAACCACACCCAAGCCCCCATCCTCTCTTACATCTCGTATCGCAATATTTAATACCACTATGATTAACATTTTAGGCGCACGATTAAAAAAGATGTCCATACATTATGTGGGCAATAAACACAACGATGAGGACCTTACCATCTCAAAAAAGCAAGTAAACATTGACAAGTCGTTTTTACTCATCCTGGAGGCGGCCCTTCTTACACGTTTTGCAACAACCAGCGAGGAATATAAATTCACCCATCACAATGCCCTTCGGTACAATGAGACCTATGTAACCATGCAGGAGATTTTTGGCGGGGAAACACCCTTTCACAAAGCTTCGCAAAACCTGGCCAAACAGTTATATGAAAAAAGCGTGCATCCTAAAATAAAAGGAGGCGAATTGTATGTATGCGAATTTTCAGAAGTGGAATTTGATGGGAAAATACTGGATGCTATTGGCATTTTTAAAACCGAAGAACGCCACGGTATTTACGAGGTAGAACGCGGTGAGGAAAATTTCGCGCTCAGGTACACCCATGGGATTGAGCTCAGCAAGTTTGCCAAAGGCTGTTTGGTGCTGAATACGCACGAAAAACAAGGCTACAAAGTGTTTATGCTTGACAATGCCGGTAAGGGAGAAGAAGCCCAATACTGGCGTGATGATTTTTTAGGTCTTGCCCAGGTGGCCAACGGGTTTTATCAAACCGCCCAGTTAATGGATATGACCAAAACATATCTTACCAAACAAATGAACGAAGAGTTTGAGGTGCCGCGGGCCGACCAGATTGACCTGATGAACCGTTCGGCCGAATATTTTAAAATGAATCCAACGTTTGATAAAAAAGAATTTGAAAAGGAGGTGCTTCAGGATACAGGCATCATTAAATCGTTTCGTAAATACGATGAATATTACCAGCAAGAGCACGATGTGGAAATACCCGATAGTTTTGACATGTCAACGGCAGCAGTAAAAAAGAAAAGCAAAATTTTTAAAAGCGTGCTAAAACTTGACCGCAATTTTCATGTATACATTCATGGCGACAGGAACATGATCGAGCAGGGGGTTGACAAGGATGGGAGAAAATTTTACAAAATTTATTTTGAGCAGGAGAGGTGATGAGCGCATGCGTTTTAACCAACGTTTTTGAACGCACGCAATATAGATATAGTAAAACGCGCAGAACGGTTTTGGCCGGCCGGTTTATACATAAAAAACCAAAAATTTGGTTGTTCCTGCCTGTCCATCCTATCTCATTTTCAAAGCATTTTTCCCAAATTGAATTTATCTTTCCGGCTATCCAGGAAGTTAGCTCCCGGTTCGGAATTTGCATTGGCCTGATCCAAAAAGCCTATGAAAATGTTTCTTTTCGTTTTATTTGTTGGCTCAGGAACTGCCCTAACTGCGCAGGAGCTGCATTACACCAAAACACCCAGCGGTTATGTAATGGTATTGCACCCGGGCGACAGTTTGTTTCATTGCATTGAGCAATTGGCCGTGCGGGAAAACATTCCCTCGGCCACGCTTACGGCCATTGGTTTCGTACACGTCCGTTTTGGGTTTTTCAAAAAAGGAAGTAAAACCTATAAGCAAAAAACATTTAAGCACGTGGAGCTGGTGAGTTTCTCGGGGAGCCTGGCCTGGAAAAACGGCAATCCTTCCATTCATGCGCATGCCATTGCGGCCAATAGCCGGTATAAGACGTATGGTGGGCATGTTATGGATGCAGTAGTGAGTACAGGTTCGGTTGAGCTAACCCTGGTTGTGCACGATAAAAAACTGGAACGTAAAAAAAATGAAGCCCTGGGGGCCGAAGTGTTGCAGGTTGGAAACAGGTGATGTTATCCCACTACTCACAGCCTAAAATGAAAAAATACAAAAACACATCGTGCAATTCGGGTATACTGGCCTATGAAACCGGCAGGGATTTTATTCTTGTGCAATTTACCGATGGTGAAAAATACCGGTATTCATATAAAATTCCCGGGAAAAAACATGTGGATGAGATGAAAAAACTGGCGGCTGCGGGTAAGGGGCTGGCAACGTATATTAATAAATATGTGAGGGAAAGGTTTGAGGGGAAGCAGGGGTAATTTTGGGCGTGCCCCTTCGGGTCGGGCTCTCGGCCATACTCCTCGGCTAAATTGCGTAGAATTTAATCATATAAGGCCTGCGGGGTATTTGCCTCTATCCCTCACGCGAATGAAAATAGCTATATTTACACAATCCATGGCAGAAGATTGGTCAGAATTAGAAGTTGAGCTTATTGTGGCTGACTATTTTGCAATGTTTATTGATGAACTTCAAGGCATTCCGTTCAATAAAGCAAAACACAATCGTGAACTGGTTCCAAAATTAAATAACCGATCAAAAGGTGCTATTGAATTTAAGCATGCAAATATCAGTGCTGCTCTTGCCGAGTTAGGACAACCATATATAATTGGCTATCAACCCAGATTTAATTTCCAAAGGAAAACCATATTTAAAGTTCTCGATTACTATTTAAGTAAACACAAGCAAATACTTGAACCTCTATTTACAAAATTTTCAGATTCTTCTACAATTCAAACGCCTGAAATAGTAGATTTTGAAAAAGTTATAGAATCTCCTCCAAAAAAGGAGTTTATAGTTAATGAGCCCCAAGCAATTTATAAAAGACCAAATAAAATTAACTATTTGGAACGCGAGCAACAGAATATTGCATTAGGCTCAAAGGGAGAGGAGTTTGTTATTAAGTTTGAAAGAATAAGATTACAGAGAGAAGGAAAATTAAATTTAGCCGATAAAATCGAGTGGATCGCAAAAGAAAATGATGCGGCCGGGTTTGATATATTGTCTTTCAATAAAAATGGAACAGATAGATACATTGAAGTAAAGACAACAAAACTTGCGAAAGAGACACCTATTTTCTTTTCCAAAGGAGAATACGAATTTTCAAAGGTGCATTCACAAAATTACAATTTGTATAGACTCTTTAACTTTGATAAATCACCAAAAATGTTTCAATTAAATGGTGATTTCGACTCGTTTTGCAATAAGGAGGCGATAAATTATAAGGGATTCTTTTAACACTTCAATCCATTTAAAGACCGTACTTCTACGGTATCTTGAGCGTAATTTCTACGTAAAATGATCAATTAATTTGTTTATTAAATGATTTTTATTTGGTTTGTCAGTTAATCGATTAATTTATGAAAAGCAGTTTTTTGGCCATTATCGGGACTTTGTATGGCATACTTGTTTATGGGCAGGAGCCAATTGATGTAACTGAACAAACTATAAAAATTGAAAGTAAATCTGAAAAAGTAATGCATTTCGCATTTGCTGAATGTGATAAAATTGTTTTCAACTTTACTGAGATAAACCGGAAGGAATTGAAAGAAATAGAAATACTAGAGTATCCTGGAAACTCTAAATTCATGGATTATAAAAGTAAAAAAATTGCAAACAAAGTAATAGAAACAGATAAAAATTCAATCTATGAATTTAGATTACGCAATGATGCTGTTTTAGGACGCGTATGCAAAGTAAAAATCCAGCGAATTCCCGCTTCTGAGGCGACCAAAAAATTTACCACCACAACTAAATGGATAGAAAAACAAGATACAACCTGGACATCTTTTACAAAAGACATAATTATTGGCTATGATACAGTTTACGAACAAAAATCAAAAAAGAATTAATAAAAACTGAAAGGGCGGAAGAACTTATTATGGATAAAAATCAAAAAGTTCATTCCGAAATGAATTCAAATGGAAATAAGTCCTGGCTTTTTTTTTCTCTTCCATTAAATAGTGAAACCCCTTTGAAAACAAAAAAAGTTATTTCATGGGCTTATTGGGTTGGTGTTGGTGAAGAAGGTAATCAGGCATGGCAGCAAAACATTAAAACGGTTGGAAAATTAGCTAAAGGGGTCGCCTCCATATTTTTAACTCCATTAGGAGCACTGGCAGTTGGTGCGATAGCAGATTTAGCAATACCAACCTCGGGAGAAGATGTTGGATATTGGATAGTGATGAAAAAAACAAGAATTTATTTATGGCAAATACCGAATATAAATGTTGGGATAAGGGAAAGGGTGTTGCCGGATACAAAAAGTTTTTAGACCAATCACTATGTCAAGGTAAATTCTATATTTTATTGCATAATGACAATAATGTTGTAGGTATTAATGTGGGAATTAAGGTAATAGCTATCGTTGAAACAAATGTATATGAAAACAAAAACTATATTGAAACAAAAATAAACCCTGTTAAGGAGAAAAAAATATTCAAGGAGCCTTCAATTTTCTTAAAAAAGGTACTGGTTCAGGCAGACTAAAAGTATTTGTTATTTATAAAAATTAATTAACCTGGAATTTTTCAACTATTATTCCAACCAGCCTTAAAAACAACCCGCCAAAAAACTCATGCTTACCATCAGCATCCGGTAATTTGCGCAACGTAAAAATAAAGATACATAGGACGGCCCGTGGGTTGCAAATAATGTTTTTTGTAAACCCAGCCATATGAATTCACCAAAAAACAGAGTTTCGCAAGGTCAACCGCTTACTATTTGGATAAGCTATAAAAAAACCGCCTCCTTCGCAAGAGACGGTTCTTTTAACTAACGAAACAAAAAGCTCTTACCGTACCACACACATTTCTGCATCATACGGTGGGCAGCGTTTTCATAGGTTAATGGTTACTTGTTTTTTCAGGAACAAATAACGAATAAATAAAACAAAAAACAAGAGCGCGTGATACAATTGGGTAGAAATACGGTAAAATTGCGTAGAAATACGGTGTTGAAAATGTACGTAGAAATACGGCACGTTATCGGGATATCAGTGTTCAGTATTACTATACGAATACACCGTAAATTGTTTGAAGTACGGAGAACAGGCAACGGAGAGCGAAGAATGCTGACGGGTGCAACTTAATAGCGCTGTCAGCATCCTGACAGACCTTCTTCGCTTCATCCTGAACAGACAACAAAAAAAGGGAGGCCTTCACGGGCTCCCTTTTTTAACGGATTAAAATCTCAATTAATTATTTGCCTCCATTCACCGGTGAAATGGCATTCGTTTTATCATTTGTTGAAGCCGGCTTGGCCGTTACTTCGCCTTTCATGTGCAATACAACCACACCGTCTTTATTATTGCTGGTAAGGGTTACGGTTTTGTCCTGTGCACCCATTTTGCCGGCCGAGTTGAACGTTACTTTAATGGTACCTGTTTTACCGGGAGCAATAGGCTCCTTGGGCCAAACGGGTACTGTACAACCGCATGAGCCCTGTGCGTTTGATATCACCAACGGTTCTTTACCGGTATTGGTGAACACAAATTCATGCGTTACGCTTTGGCCCTGCTCAATTTTACCATAATTGTGCTCAAGGTTGCGGAATGACATGACCGCTGTGCTTTGTTTGGCTGTTGCAGGTACGGTTGTGGTAGTAGTTGTTGTACTACCTGTATTGTTGGGGTTGGTTACAACGCCTGGTTTGCCTTGCGCGCCTGCGGTTAGTGTTGCTGCGCTTACAAATAAAAGTGATAGTAATGTTGTCTTCATAAAGTGGGTTTAAAAAATTTAATGTTCAATAAGTTTAAGGTTTAAAACCGGTATTCGTTTTTAAGTTGATCCAAGATAAGGCAAATAAAGTGCCACAGTTGTTCAATTAACATATAAATAAGAAAAATAGAGCCTGAAGTTTTCCGCCACAGGCGGACCAGCCTTTGGCTGGGAAGCTTGAAGTTGATGTGCGCGTGATTTGTGTTAACGGGGCATGAGCGGGTCAATTAAAATGTAATTATTTTTATATTTAACTTAATGATAAATAATAAATTAATTTAAAAAATTTAATTTTAAAAGGTAAGAATGTGATGAAGTAGTGTAGGATGGCTCAAAGGGGCAGGGTACATTTGTTTCAAATTAAAACACACACGTATGAAAACATTTTTACACACAAGTCTTTTATTGCTTGTAATGGTTATTGCAGGCAATGCAAAAGCTCAAACAACAGTCACCATCAATTCGGCCACTGATTCTTCGCTCGCAAATTGTCCCCTTCCGGTTAACCGTAACATCATGGTTTATGGTACTACAACGGGTTATAATGATGTAACAGATAATATGACGGTTCAGGTTTTTTGGGGCGATGGCAGCGATACTACTTTTATAGCCGACCTGTTGGACGGTGGGGGAATAACAGATTATGTATATGTTGGGATTCCTCACAACTATTTTATGGCGGGTTCTTTCAGCCCAATGGTGATTATGACAGGACCTGATGGGAATGATGATACCCTGGTATGCCCGTCTTTCACGCTTTCTTCATCATGCGTTATCATTGACGGTTACCTGTACATTGACATGAACAGTAATTGTGTGTATGATGCGGGTGATGCACCTGCTTCAGGCCAGGCAACGGTTATGAATGGAAGCGGAGGACTTGAGGGATTGGCCTATGCTGATGCATCGGGTTATTACAGCATCAGTGTTGCATCGGGCACATCAACCTATACCCTGAGCGCAACAAATTCATACATGACAACCACGTGCCCGGTATCCGGTTCATATACATTTACACCATCGGCAAGCGCATCGTTTGATATGGGGCTTGCATGTGTGGCAACATCATCAGATTATTATATACACCACACCGGCATGTGCGGTTACGGCCCTCCAGGTGGCACAGGTGTGATCTCATTTACTGCCGGCATTGGGGGTTGCACGGGCGTTTCGGGTACGGCAACGTTTACGGTAACACTTGATCCGCTGGTGACGTATGTGAGCATGGTCACAGGGCCGGCACCAACCAGCGTTTCGGGTGGAGGAA
>DASPJQ010000845.1:0-1030 GCA_035628535.1 Flavobacteriales bacterium
GGCATATGAAAGAGGCGCGAAAGAAATTAAAAGCAATGCTTGAAACAAAAATTAACCATGAGCAGCCGCAATAACATTGATGATTTCTTTAAAAAGAAACTTGGAAACACCGGTGGCGGTGAAATTCCCGAGGGCTTTTTAGCTGATATCAACAGCCGCCTGAATGCCCTGGATAAAAAGAAGAAAAAACGTGGCATATGGTGGTGGATGGCAGCCGGCATGGTAGCAGGTACAGGCCTTACCTGGGGCACCATGACTTTACTAAGCCCTGAACAATCTAAAGTGGCCAATAACTATGTTGGTGACATGCCTGCTGATCAAAGCCATAAACAACAGTTCGTCCGTGCCGGTTGGGGGAATACCGGAAACGAGATACCCATTACAAAAAACCAGGAGCCGGGGACCGGTAAACCGGTTACCAACCCCACCCGACCAGTTAATAACTCAGCTGAGGTTTTAACAACCAAAACCACAAAAAAGCCGTTAAACAATTACGCTGTTAATCCACATACTGGTGTTTTAAAGAATGATGTAAAAAACAATGTTGAAGGAGGATATCGCTATGGAAACGACAAAAAAATCGCAAACGGACGACAAGAAAATGGCGCCCGGAATAATCAAAACATTTCAGTTCTGGTTAATGCTGGCTTTGCTGGGGATACTGCTGGTACGCATTATGGGAATGTAAATGATTTAAACCGTCCAAACGGTGAAACTGATTTCGGTGAGAGTATTAATTTAACTATCAACCAGGATTCCTTAAGCCAGGAGACCGTCCAAAACAGCAACGAAACGCCACCGGCCGACAGTTTGCCCGGAAACAATCCCATAAGTTCATCCCCTGCTCCAAACGGCACTAAATATGGTACTGGATCAAAATTCACACTGGCGGTTGCTTTTGGGGTCCAGTATGTAAAAAACACGTTTCCGGGAGATACAATGAGCTATTATTTTACCAAGCGGAAATCCCAGGAAAAACCGATTCTTGGATTTGACGCCAGTGTACTTGTATCAAGGAAATTCAATAACA
>DASPJQ010000846.1:0-1182 GCA_035628535.1 Flavobacteriales bacterium
TCACTTTACGTTTAGCAGCGCCCATGATTTGCTTTCGGTATATCAGAATAAATCTTTGGCAAAAAACGCAAAATAAAAAAGCCTGCCTCACAGGAAACAGGCTTCTCATTTGTATGTATTTGTTTATTTTTTAACCATAAGGTTCCAGCTTGAATCAAACCTGTACCATTTTCCATCATACCCTTCCCAGGTCCACGCAGGCAGTTCTGCCCAACTTGAAGCATCGCTTGATACCATTACTTTGTCGGTTTTAATTTTAATCCATTTTCCCGATTTTTCCTGCCATACGCCTGTACTAACCGTTTTCCAATCGGTACCGTTTTGAGACATTTGAATGGTTTTATCGGTTTTGTTCAACCGGTACCACATATTGTCTTTACCAACCCAGTTTCCGGTTGATGAAGCAATCCAACTGTCTTTTGCGGTAGTAGTTGTTGTTGACGTGGTTGAACTTAATTTTTGTGCGCCTGCATTTGTTACACATGCAAAACAGGCAGCTGCTGTAAGTAGAATTAATTTTTTCATAGGTGAACGGTTAAGTTTTAATTGTATTAAAAGTAATAATTGCCTTGAGACATGCAAGTGACATGCCAAAAGATGTAATTCAATATACTGATTATCAATTAGAATTTCAGATAATGAAATTTTAAATAGTGAAATATACGGTTATCAGAAGGTAAAATATTTCATTATTTAAAATAACTCCACCAGTATTTTAACCATAATGTGTTGTTGAACTTCGATTCACTATTTGGGATCAGCCCACGCTATTCTACCCGTGGATGGTCTGTTTCTTTCCGTACTTCTTTATTACATCTGCCTCATAGGCCAGCCATTCCTGCCAACGTTTTTCTATGTCAATGCCATCAGCATATTTACGGGCAAAACCAATAAACAGGGTATAATGCGTGGCCTCGCTCACCATTAAATCGTGGTAAAACTGACGCAGGTCCGCATCGTTAATTTGTTGTGACAATAACCTGAACCGTTCGCAGCTTCGCGCTTCAATCATAGCGGCAAAAAGCAAACGGTCAATGAGCACAATGCGCCTGCGTCCACCGGTATTCATAAACGCCACCAGGTCGTTTACGTAATGGTCTTTTCGCTCGGGGCCCAATACAAACCCGCGCTCAAGAATTTTATCGTGCACCATTTTAAAATGGCTCATTTCTTCCATGGCCA
>DASPJQ010000847.1:0-1211 GCA_035628535.1 Flavobacteriales bacterium
TTGTCCGCCCATTGTCGGCAGCACAGCGTCAATCTCGTTTTCCTTTAAGATTTGTTCAATGCTTTCTACGGTAAGTGGCAACAAGTACACACGGTCAGCCATCATCGGGTCGGTCATGATGGTGGCGGGATTGCTGTTGATTAAAATAACCTTAATTCCTTCTTCCCGCAGGCTGCGTGCAGCTTGTGTTCCGGAGTAATCAAATTCAGCGGCTTGTCCAATAATGATGGGGCCTGAACCAATGATGAGGACTGTTTTTATGGAGTTGTCTTTCGGCATCTTGTTTAATTAAAAAGTAAAAATGTAAAATGAAAAAGACTGATGGTCATTGAAGTGGTTTTACATTTTGCATTTTTCATTTTGTATCCAAATGGGCATAAAAAAACCGGGTTGATGCCCGGGGTGCAAAAGTAAGTGAAAAGAGTTTGCAGCCTTGTTATTTTTCTTCGGCAAAATGCCAACAAAAAAGCCGCATTTCAGCGGCTCTTCTTTTGCGATGGTTGGCATTAGCCACCATAGCTAACATCGTTCGTAAACGTTTCTCTTGCCGATGGCGTAGAGCCGTTGGCATTTCCGAACTTGTCCTTCAGGCTACCGAGGTTGTCGTTCACTAATTTCTTTCCCTTATTCACCAGGTCATTTCTTTCCTGTGCGCTCATCTTCGATACTTTGTACAAGCCATAAGCAGCAGCTCCGGCTAAAAGTAAAGATCCTAAACTTGGTTTTGCCATAATGATTATGTTTTATAGTTTGAAAAAATAGTTGGCTTATGAATTAGTACTAGTGGAACCTGTCACATTATCCGCAGCTGCAGCGGCTCCCGCTTTTGCACCGGATGCCGGCCCGCCAAATAAACTGTTGAAAAACTCCTCTACTTTCGGCATGTGTTCCTTGAAAGTATCCGTGCCTTTTGTTTTCAACTCATTGAAGTATTCCATTGCCTGGTCTTCGGCAGATACCGCCTGGTCTTTTAACTTATTCGCCTTTTCTTTTAACGACGCGGCCATCTTTTCTTTTTCCTCGTCGGTCATGTTCATGTACTTGTAAGCTCCAAATGCGGCTGCGGCGCCAAGCAAGAAGGTTGCCCACTGTTTATTGTTAACGCTCATAAAACATTTTTTGTTGAGATAGTCAACCCTACCAATTTTGTGCCTGCAATTGAAAAAGCTGGAACAGGGATTGACACAGTAAAAGTTCCGAAAAAATCAGGC
>DASPJQ010000848.1:0-2364 GCA_035628535.1 Flavobacteriales bacterium
GTGTATGATTCCTTTTTGCTTGCGGGGTTAAGTTTTCTGTTTTGTCTACTTCCCCCTTTCAGGCTGGCTAACGTTGTATTCATTGTTTTTGCGGCCGTTTTTTTGCTCCAGGAATGTTTTTTGCTCGGGTGGATTACCCACCTGCACCTGGAAATTGTTGTAAACGTCCTTTTCCTGGCCCTGTGCGCCTCAATTTACATCTATGCAATAGCCATTAACAAGCAATATTATTTGCTTTTTTCAATCCCGTTCCTGTCGTTCATAACCGCCTTGTTATTGGGTTATATTGAAGCCAATGTTTATTTTAAACTTATTGCATCGGTAACCGGTGCATTCATGCAGGTCCTTATTCTTGCCCGGCCCGAAATAGTTGAAAAACTACCTGTAGTTGCCAAGCGTTTTTATCTTTTAATGAGCATCATGGTGTTTTTTGACTTGCTGGCAACAGTATTTTTTAAGCTCAATTTCAACTAGTTTTTATTAATAATATGGCGGTTCGCAAAAAATGCCTAATTTCATTGTTATACTATGAAAGTTATTCATATTCCTGATTTTTCCTTGTCGCCACGTGTTGACCAGGTAGGTGTTGAAGAGCGTGTGGCCAAGTTCACTTCACGCAGTATTAAAACCGAATCAAAAATACAAGGCCTCAAAATGGCCCTGAACATGATTGATTTGACAACGCTTGAGGGAGTGGATACCAAACACAAGGTTCAACAATTGTGTTACAAGGCCCAGCATCTGCACGATGTGTTGCCCGGATTACCCACGGTGGCGGCCGTTTGCGTTTTTCCATCTATGGTAAAAACGGCCAAAACCGCGTTGGAGGGAACCCGCATTAAGGTGGCTTCGGTAAGCACTGCTTTTCCTGCGGGACAAGCCCCTACCAAAGTTAAAATGGATGATACAAAATTTGCCCTTGACAGCGGGGCAGATGAAATTGATATGGTTATTTCGCGCGGAAAATTCCTGGAAGGGAATTATACTTTTGTATTTGACGAAATTGCTAAAATAAAAGAATTGTGCGGAAAAAATGCCAGGCTAAAAGTGATTTTGGAGACTGGTGAATTGGGCGGACTGGATAAGGTAAGACGCGCAAGCGATATTGCCATGTACGCAGGTGCCGATTTCATTAAAACATCAACCGGAAAAATTTCAGTGGCGGCAACCATGCCTGTAACCCTGGTAATGCTTGAGGCCATTCGCGATTTTTACTTTAAAACCGGTATGATGGTGGGCATGAAACCTGCGGGCGGAATTTCAACCGCCAAACAGGCATTGCACAACCTGGTCATGGTAAAAGAAACCTTGGGCGATGAGTGGCTCACCAATGAATGGTTCAGGTTTGGTGCAAGCAGGCTGGCCAATGATATTTTAATGCAATTGGTAAAACAGGAAACAGGCGTTTACCAGGCGGGAGATTATTTTTCAAAGGATTAAAAAATTGCCCGCAAATCACGCGTATTACGCAGAAGGTTTCTGCGATAGTTTCGGGATCTGCGGGAAATAAAGCAATAACAAGTGGCAGCAAAATCAAAACCAAAAGCTGTGCAGTGGAATTATTCCCCTGCACCAGAAAGCACATCCATTGCGCAACTGAAACCGCGTTATGATTTATTTATTGGCGGGAAATTTATACCACCATCGTCAGGAATTTATTTTGACACCATTAGTCCGTCAACCGAAAAGAAACTTTCGGAAATTGCCGATGCCAATGCAACCGATGTGGATTTGGCGGTAAAGGCGGCCCGTAGCGCTTATGAAAAATACTGGTCAACCATGTCGGGCGCTGACCGCGGCAAATATTTATTCCGCATAGCGCGTCTTATCCAGGAAAAAGCCCGGGAGTTTGCCGTGGTTGAATCAATGGATGGAGGTAAGCCCATTAAAGAAAGCAGGGACGTAGATGTGCCGTTGGCGGCCAACCATTTCTTTTATTATGCCGGCTGGGCCGACAAGCTTGAATACACTTTTCCCAACCGGAACGTGCGTCCCATTGGTGTGGCCGGGCAGGTTATACCATGGAATTTCCCGTTGTTAATGGCTGCATGGAAAATTGCACCGGCACTGGCATGTGGAAATACGGTGGTGTTGAAACCGGCTGAAACCACACCGCTAACCGCTTTAAAACTGGCGGAACTTATACAGGAAGCAGGCTTACCCGAAGGGGTTGTAAACATTGTTACGGGTGCAGGCCCTACGGGTGCGGCCATTGTCAATCATCCCGATGTAAATAAAATCGCCTTTACCGGGTCAACCGAAGTAGGGAAATTAATTCAGCGTTCGGTTGCAGGTTCGGGTAAAAAATTAACGCTTGAATTGGGAGGAAAAGCGGCAAACATCATTTTTGAAGATGCTACTATT